>DAOWDD010000119.1 GCA_030639215.1 Dehalococcoidia bacterium | reverse complement strand
GGTAGGCCGCCTGGCTGTAGAAACAGGCGTGTTTCCCCTCTACGAGGTTGAGAACGGCAACTATAAACTAACTATAGATGTGCCCCGGTTGAGGCCAGTCCAGGACTATCTGAGGCTACAGGGAAGGTTCCGCCATCTGTCCGAGGGAACCGTGAAGGAGATTCAGGACAGGGTGAGTAAGGAATACGCCAAGCTCAAGGAGAAGATAGAATGCATGCAGAAGCGGAACAGCTAGAAAAGAAGGTGGCATTAATATTAGATAAATATCAGCACGATAAGGGTATGCTGGTACCTATCCTGCAGGATATTCAGGAAGGGTATGACTACCTGCCCAGGGAGTCCCTCGAGCAGGTCAGTAAGACCCTGGATATCCCGTTCAGTCAGATCTACAGTGTCGCTACGTTTTTCAAGACTCTGCGCTTAACGCCCAGGGGACGCCACCTGATTAATGTCTGCATGGGCACCGCCTGCCATGTCTGCGGAGCGGTCAAGGTCCTGGAGGCAATGGAGCGTGAGCTGGGCATTAAGTCCGGGGGGAACACCGATGGTCTTGAGTTCACCCTGGAGACGGTCAACTGTGTCGGGACCTGTGCCTTAGCGCCGGTAGTAATCGTTGACAAAGAATACCACGGGCAGATGAAGACGAAAAAGGTCAAAGATATACTTAAGAAATATTCTTGATGAGAAAGGGGCAGCTATTGGACAGACTAAGCTCTCCTGCGGAACTGGAAAAGGTAAGAGAATCAATAGTTAGCAGACGGGATACTGACAGACCCTGTATTACAGTATGTAGCGGGACCGGGTGCCACGCCTTTGACTGTGAAAAGGTATCCGCGGCTTTCCGGGAAGAGATTAAGCGGCTGGGGCTGGAGGATAGGGTGGATGTCAGGACTACCGGCTGTCACGGCTTCTGCGAAAAGGGACCGCTGGTAGTTGTCCGGCCGAAGAATATCTTCTATCAGCGGGTGAGCGCCGGTGATGCTTCCGAGATAATCTCGGAGACCATTCTCAAGGAAAATATCATTGACAGGCTGCTCTACACCGACCCTAACACCGGCGAGAAGGTAGTCCATGAGCATGAAGTGCCGTTCTATGCCCGACAGAAGCGGTTTGTCTTCGGCAATAACGGGTATATCGACCCCACCTTAATCGAGGACTACCTGGCGGTGGGGGGCTACTCCGCCCTGGGCAGGGTGCTTTCCAGGATACCACCCGAGGCAGTAATTGAGGAAGTAAAGAAGTCGGGCTTAAGGGGACGCGGCGGTGGCGGCTTTCCCACCGGCATCAAGTGGGAGTCCTGCCGTAATGCCCCGTCAGCGGATGGCGTTCGCTATATCATCTGCAACGCCGACGAGGGTGACCCCGGCGCCTATATGGATAGGAGCCTGCTGGAGGGCAACCCGCACAGCGTCCTGGAGGGAATGTTAATCGGGGCCTATGCCATAGGCAGCCATGAGAGCTATGTCTATGTGCGCTATGAGTACCCGCTGGCGGTGGAGAATGTCCAGTCAGCCATTAAGCAGGCTGAAGAGTACGGGCTGCTCGGTAAGGATATCCTGGGTTCCGGTTTTGACTTCAGCGTCAGGATAAACCGGGGGGGTGGCGCCTTTGTCTGCGGCGAGTCTTCGGCGCTGATGGCTTCGCTGGAGGGTCGAGCAGGGGTACCCAGTGCGAAGTACATTCATTCCACTGAGAAGGGCTTGTGGGGCAAGCCCACCACGTTAAACAATGTCGAGACCTGGGCGAATGTCCCGCTAATAATAAATCAAGGTGCCGATTGGTACACCGAAACAGGCACCCGAAACAGTAAGGGGACCAAGATTTTCTCTCTGGTGGGCAAGGTCAACAACACCGGCCTGGTAGAGGTCCCGATGGGAATAACGCTGAGGGAAATCATCTATGATATCGGCGGTGGCATTCCCGAGGGTAAAAAGTTCAAGGCGGTACAGACCGGTGGTCCTTCCGGTGGGGTTATCCCGGATAGCTTAATCAATTTGCCGGTGGATTTTGAGGAACTGACCGAGGCCGGTTCGATGATGGGCTCCGGCGGGATGATTGTAATGGATGAGGACAACTGTATGGTGGATATCGCCAAGTACTTTATCGGCTTCCTCGAAGGGGAGTCGTGCGGTAAGTGTACCCCCTGCCGCGAGGGCTTAAAGAGGATGCGGGAGATACTGGATGATATTAGCGAGGGCAGGGGCAAGGAAGTCGACATTGAGCTATTGGAGCGTCTCTCCTTGACACTAACTGATGGCGCTCTCTGTGCCCTGGGCACAACGGCGCCCAATCCGGTCTTGAGCACCCTCCGCTATTTCCGAGACGAGTATGAGGCGCACATTAAGGAGAAGAGGTGCCCCGCTGGCGTCTGCAAGGAGCTGATTACCTATCAGATTATTGAGGGGAAGTGCCCGGGGTGCGGGCTCTGCGTCAAGTCCTGCCCGGTGGAGGCGATAACCTCCGCCGGTAAGAAGAAGCCGGTTGTTTTAGACCAGGAGAAGTGCATCAAGTGCGGGGCCTGCTACGATGTCTGCAAGCTTGATGCTGTAAAAGTAAGTTGAAGGTGTTATGAGGATGGTAAGGCTGACTATTGACGGACGGGAATTTCAGGCGGAAGAGGGAAAGACAGTCCTGGAAGTAGCTAACGAAAACGGTATCTATATCCCAACCCTGTGCTATCATGAGGCAGTATCTCCTCGTGGCTCCTGCCGTCTCTGTATGGTTGAGGTTACCCGGAAGGGACGGAAGAGGCTGGTAGTTTCCTGTGTCTATCGGGTGGCGGAAGGGCTTGTCGTCAAGACCGAATCACCTGAGGTTAGCGACATCCGCCGCACGGCGATTGAACTGCTACTGGCGAAGTGTCCTGACTCAGAGGTGATACAGGAAATGG
>DAOWDD010000051.1 GCA_030639215.1 Dehalococcoidia bacterium | reverse complement strand
TACCAGTACAGCGAGGAGGGTTATGTACCTGGTGAGGTCGGAAACTCCGCACAGCACCAGTGGCAGCCAGACCATAGACAGAGGGAGGTCCCTTATTATCCAAGCAGCCAGGGCGAGAATGAGAGCAGGCCCCCAGATAAACGGTTTTCTCAGCCCGACCTTGTTGGAAATGTGGGGCATCAGCAGACAGCCGGGGATAGCTACCCACATCGCTATTGAGGTAAGTAGTCCGGCTGATTCTGCGGTCGCTCCCTTGAGCATCAACAGCGCCGGGACCCATCCTGTCCAGGTATAGAAAAAGAATTCGGTGAGCAGGAAAAGGATGATTAGTGTCCACAGGTGTCTGTTTTGGATTATCCGGCGAAACGGGATATGCTCCATCTTGGCCGGTTCACCCTGACTGTTGTTAGGGGTGGGCTCTCTCACTACTATCCATCACAGAATAGCGGCGGCAATTGGGGGAATACTCCAGAAAAGAAAGACGCCCTGGAAGGTGCCGGTGATAGGAAAGACCAGCGGCATGGTGGTCGCCATCGCCACGGCGATACCGGCGGCGAACCCAGAGGTGAATATCCCGGTAGCTATGCCCACCTTCTCCTGAGGGATTCGGGCGCTCACCAGCTTGGGTAGATTGGGAAACGCCCAGGCGAAACCGGCACCGTAGATGTAAGGTATAGACGAGCAGGCTGGGGGCATCGCTGGCAGTACCTCTTAGCAATGCCCCCACTGCGATGAGGAGACCGCCGATTCCGGCAGCCTTTCTTAAGCCTATCCGGCAGAGATAATGCCGGCCGGGATAGATACCGCTATCATCATAATCATCGGGGCGGAATAGAGCAAGCTGGTCTGGGCATGAGTGAGCATCAGCTCTTCCTTGAGGATGTGCTCCATAGGAGGAACGCAGAATATCGGCGCCCACATCGCAAAACCGAGCATGGTGGCACAACCGAGTATGGCCCAGGGCATGCGATAGCTTCTTTCCTGGTACATCAAAGGGCCTCCGATAGGTGAGCTGGTGAGCCGGGATGAACAGACCTGCCGCCCTGAGAAAGGGCGGCAGGACATTTATATCATAACCCGTTAGCCGATATTGCTATGGGCCAGCACGAGAAGTGAAAGTAGCCTATTGTTTGTTCAGAATCAGCAGTCTATCCAGGCGGGGACACCCTTTTCTATCCTGGCTGTCTCAACAATCTCGTGCAGTGTCTTCCTGGTATCATCACTCAAGGGCTCAACTTGGTGGGTCTTTAGAATCCGCTTTACCTCTTCTCTAGCCCGCTGGGTCATATCGGTGCTTCCCTTAGCCTCCCAGGTCCCTCGCGTTGTACGGTCGATAAGTTTCGGCTTGGACTGCCGTTCCATATACTGGATTGTATGCTTCTGGTGCAGGAAATCCTTTATCTCATGAGCCTGCTTGGCCAGTTCCGCCGCCACGGTATCATCGTTAACATCGATTCCCTGAACCGCATGTTTAACCATTCTGACAATGTCGTTATCAATGATGAACTGCTCATGACTCCAGGTCATTCCCGACTCCAGCATTCCCATACCGTAAATCAGGTTGGCTCCGGCCAGGGCAGGCAGCAGGTTGGTTATCGTCTTCTCGTGGGCCGCCTGGGCATCGGGCACCTTGGAATCTGCCTACGTCCCGGCGACATAGCTGGGCAGGTTGTAGTACTGGGCAAGCTTGGCCACGGCGGCGCTTATTATACCGAGCTCCGGTGCCCCCACCGGCGAGGTAACGCACATCAGATCGAACATCGTGGTGGAGCTGCCGTAGATTACCGGCGCTCCTTTCCTGGTAAGCTGGCTTAGGGTGATGCCCCCCAGCACCTCGGCATTATGCACCAGCAGCGTTCCGGCGTTGGTTACCGGGGCAGTCCCTCCGGAGAGGGCCATTGATATCACGTTACAGGGCAGACCCAGCCTGGCTGATTCTATGATAACCTCGCAGCACTCCGGGCTGAGCTGCATTGGGCTTACAGGAGCAATGATGGTAGAGCAGATGGGGCGTTTCCTCATCTGCTCGGCACCCCCCGCTATAGCGGTGCCCATTTCAAAGAGTCCTCTTACGCTTTCGGCGGACAACAGGTCAACGTGGTGGAAGTGTTTGCTGCAGTTGATGAGGGCAGTCTCGGCAGCGGTAAGGTCTTCTATCTCGCTGGGCACATCCCGGGGTGTCATTGTCTGGGTGAAAACGTCCAGGCTATCGGCAGCATCAGCCAGTATCGCAGATTCCGCCAGGTCCTTATTGGTTGACTCCCTGACCTTGGCCGTCTCTATATCGAGTATCTTGATGCCGACGCCAAAGCTGGTGTTAGCCACCCGGTTACTCTCCAGAATGGTATCATACCGGGGGTTGCGTGCCGCAAGCAATAGCCTCGATGGAGCTGACCTTATCGCCTCCTCCACCAGATAAGGAGGTATCTTGACCATGTTTGTTTTCTGGTCAACTGAACAGCCGTGGGAGTAGAAAATCTCCTGTGCCTCATCATTCATCGCCACAATGCCGGCATTTTCCAAAACATCCAGGGTGGTCCGATGCAGTTCGGCTAACTCGGCATCGGTGAACAGGTTAAGGCCGCATCCAGAAAGCTGGCTATATCCGGCTCTGCTTCCTAGAATCACCTTTATCCTCCTTTACATAATCCGATCACTGTCTGGAAATTAGCTTGCCTTGCTCCCGGTTATCACCCCCTTTCCTGTGTCAAATGGCAGGCTTTTTTCTTTATGGATACACCCGGATAGCCTGTGCCAAGGGACTACGAAAATAGAGACTGCTGGTTAGTAACATAACCTTCATTGCATAGTCCCAATACACCATTATTGCCATTCAGCCTGAAAATTGAAGCAGGGGGTAGAGCATAATGCTGAAGCGACTCAAGTTTTACTTTCCGATGTATTGGTTAGCTTATGATCGCGTCCTATTTCGGTAACGTTCCACAAAGTATGCTATCCGCCTTAGAGCTTCCTCGATGTCAGACATGGCGGTGGCATAGCTGCAGCGCACAAAGCCCTCGCCCCTCTTCCCGAAGAGGTTGCCGGGCATAACCACCACTTCTGCCTCTGAAAGTAGACTCTCTGTGAACTTCTCTGAGGTCATCCCTGTATCTTCAACCGAGGGAAAAACATAAAAAGCCCCCTTTGGTTCGTGACATCTAAGACCTATCTTGTTGAAACCCTGAGTTATCACCCTCCTCCGTCGGTCATACTCATCAACCATCCGCTTGACGTCGATCTCACCGCCCTTAAGAGCCTCAATGGCTGCCATCTGAGCCATACTGGACGGACTGAGCATCGTATGTTGATGTATCTTACTCATGGCTGCTATGAGATCGGCGGGGCCAGCGGCATATCCCAAACGCCATCCAGTCATGGCATATGTTTTAGAAAAACCGGCAAGGAGGATGGTGCATTCTTTCATCCCTGGGAGACTGGGGAAACATGTGTGTTCCACTCCATAGGTTAATCGACTGTAGATTTCGTCGGAAATCACTAATAGGTTGTGTTTTGTGACTATGCTGGCAATCTCTTCGAAATCCGCCCGGCTCATTTCAGTACCCGTAGGGTTGGCAGGATAGCCAAAGAGAATAGCTTTAGTACGGTTGGTGATTTGTGCCTCAACCTGAGCTGCTTCCAACTTGAATTCGTTCTCATAGCTAGTAGGTACTGGAATCGGGATGCCGTGGGCTAGGGTTATACAGGGTGGATAACAAACGTAGTAGGGATCAGGGATGATTACTTCGTCGCCAGGTTCCAGGATCGCTCGCAAGGCCAAGTCCATAGCCTGACTTGACCCAACAGTTATCACGACCTCAGTCTCTGGATCATATCTGACACCATAGCGACTCTCTATATCCTGTGCTACAGCACAGCGCAGCTCAATGAAGCCAGCACTGGGTGTGTAGCCTGTGTAGCCTGCCTTGAGTGCATCAAAAGCAGCCTCACAGATGTGCCATGGGGTCGTAAAAGCAGGTTCCCCGACACCAAGGGATATGACGCCCCCGGGAGACGTGGAATGAAGTAGATTCAGAAATTTGCCGAAGCCCACATCAGACACCAAATCTATCTGATGTGAAGTTCGTTTCCCTACCCTGTTTATTCGTTCACCCGACATCCTAGTGAGTGTACCTCCTAATTCTGTTTCTTAGCATCACCTATCAAACCATCCGTGAATAGCTCTGAACTGAATTCATAGTTTACTCGAGATGCAAAAAGTGAATCCAATTACCTCAGGTTTACGGGGTTTAGCTAACATTATAGAATTTCCCACTAGGAATAACAAACGGGTAATAAAATTGTCCATTTTATTACCTCTATAAAGTTATGGGAATTATATACAAGGAGGCAGTTATTAAATAAGGATATATTACCTTTATTGCACCCAAGACGCAATCTGCTACCTGTTCACAAGATATACCTGACTGTATTCCATTGCGCACAGAATTCACTATTTGTTGGTAGGCGGGGCCCCCCTGTTTTCTGAATTCCGTATGTGAATCGTTTTGTAGTTCAGCCGGGCGATGTTGCTCTGCCTCCATAATTTGAGTCTTTACCCATGCTGGGCAGAGAACAGGGACTTTAACTTTAGCACCCATCATTGCTAACTCTTGATATAGAGTCTCCGAGAGACTCACTACAGCATGCTTGGTTGCATTGTAGATCCCATTCCCTGGAGCGTCATATATCAAACCCGCAAGGGAGGCAGTGTTGGGCTCTTGATACTTAACCCTGTTATTGTCCTAAAATCGACGCTTGTCAATGGTATCATCACTCAAGGAATACCCTCGATATTAAGGTACCGTGCTGTCAGTTCTTTGTGATTCGAGTATAGAAGAGCCTATAATATGCCATTGGTAGATTACTTAGTTAGGAAGGCTATTTATCAGGTGGCGACCATTTATGAGAACCAGTGATTTTGACTATTACCTCCCCCAGGAGCTTATTGCTCAGACTCCGATTGAGCCCAGGGACCACTCGCGGCTCATGGTGCTTGAGCGTAGTGATGCTTCGTTAAGTCACCACAGGTTCTTTGAGGTAGTTGATTATCTTAAGAGCGGTGACGTCCTGGTCTTTAACGATAGCCGGGTTATCCCCGCCCGTCTTAG
>DAOWDD010000079.1 GCA_030639215.1 Dehalococcoidia bacterium | reverse complement strand
TGGCACGCAGGTGGCGCGCAATAACGACATTTTTTAACACGGTAAAGTCGTGAAAAAGGGCAGTCCGTTGGAAGGTTCGTACCAGGCCCCTTGCCGCTATCTGGCTCGGCGAGAAACGAGATATGTCCTCGCCCTGGTATATTACACTTCCCTTGGTTGGTCGATACACCCCGCTGATGACATTAAAGAGGGTTGTCTTTCCGGCGCCGTTGGGGCCAATGAGCCCCCTGATTTCCCCCTCATCTATGGCGAGATCCAGGTCACTTACCGCCGCCAGCCCACCGAAGTGTTTACTTAACCCTCTCACTTCAAGTAAAGCCACGAAATACCTCCTCCTTGCTTGTGCTAAGATAATAAAAAGCTTCTGTCTTCCCTGCGGAAGTCAGTGTTTTGTGAGTCTAACATAGGTGTCCCGATTTGTCAATTGATTTTCCCAGCAGATATGCTACTCGGGAGAACGGTCGCCGATGTGATAGAATAGAAGGAATTAGGGAGCGGAAATGTGGAGAGCCGGGTTACGGAAGTTACTGTCAGTAGTGTCAAGCTGCGTATAATTCAGGGGGACATTACGAAGCAGGACACTGATGCCATCGTTAATGCCGCCAATTCCAGTTTGATGGGTGGTGGTGGTGTTGATGGAGCTATCCATAGGGCCGGCGGCCCTGCCATTTTGGAAGAGTGTAAAAAGATTGTATCTCGCCAGGGACGGCTGCCAACTGGTAAGGCGGTAATTACCACCGGCGGTAATCTTAAGGCAGGGTGTGTGATCCACACCGTTGGGCCCGTCTGGCGTGGCGGTGATAAGGGGGAATCGGAGCTATTGACCAGTGCCTACTGGGAGAGTTTAGAAGTGGCTGCGGAGAATAAGCTAAGCAGCATCTCTTTCCCCTCAATAAGCACCGGGGTTTATGGCTATCCGGTTGGCCAGGCGGCTAAGGTAGCTATCGGTACTGTCGCCGATTTTTTGCGCCGGAGCCCTGCCGCTCTTGAAGAGGTGGTGTTCGTGCTGTTTGATAGCAAGACCTTTGCTGCTTACTTGCTGGCTCTTCGGGAGATGGCCGAGAAAGGGTGAACTGGGCGGCTCATCAAAGGCTTTTCGCCGGTGGCGGTATGTAATGGGGGTATCAGCCTGCCTGTTTGTCTTTGTTCTTGGCGGTAGGGTATAATCTCAGGCAGCCTTTTCCCTTTCATAGGAGTAGGGACTGATGTTTCAGCTCCATCAGACCAGAACACAGAGAATAATAGGATTGCTGATATATCTATTTTCCAGCGCGTTGATATTCCTTCTAACTCGCCGGGAGGTTAAGGGAGTGGATAGTGTTCCTGAGCACGGTCCTTTATTGATTGTCGCTAATCATATTAGCATGGCAGACCAGTATTTCATTGATGTCAGCCTAAAACGTAGAATAAGGTATATGGCTAAGGAAGAGCTGTTTCGTTACTGGCCGTTAAGGCTACTGGTTGAGTCCTTTGGTGCCTTTCCGGTGCGGAGAGGGGGTGTGGACAGGAGAGCGCTGGACAATGCCTACCGGGTCCTGGACAGCGGGATGGCCCTGTTTATGTTCCCTGAAGGAACGAGGAGTAAGGATGCCAGGCTGCAGCCGCCTTTTTCCGGCTCGGCGTTAATCGCCTTGCGTAACAGCGTACCCATTCTTCCCGTAGGTATTACCGGGCTTGAGAATCTCAGGAAGGGTCTAATCTGGTGGCTCTTCCATCGCCCTCGGGTAACGGTCAATATCGGGTGTCCTTTCTATCTAAAACATGGTGATGGCAAATTGAGCCGGAAACAGCTTATTGAGCTGGCTGGTGATATTATGGAGCATATTGCTGAACTTCTGCCGCCCCGGTATCAGGGGTATTACACTGGTAGGGTGGATTCAAATGGGACTGAAGATTAAAAAGGATAGTGGAATAGGGTTCTGTTTCGGGGTTAGGCGAGCTATTGATATTGTTGAGGAGAGTGCCCGTGAGCGTGGTACCGTGGAGACATTGGGGGCTATTGTGCATAACCAGCCGGTGCTGCAAAAACTGGCCGGTATCGGGGTCAGGATAGCTAGGGGAGTGGATGATATCAAGGGGGATATCGTAGCTACCAGTGCCCATGGAATAAGTCCCGAGATAGAGGAGGAGCTTCGGGCCCGTCATATTGACATAATTAATACTACCTGCCCCTTTGTTCACCGGGCTCAGCTTGCAGCGCGGAGGTTAGCTCAAGCTGGCTTCTGGGTTGTGGTATATGGCGATGCCAATCACCCGGAGGTCGAGGGGGTTCTCGGATGGGCTAAAGGTAAGGGGGTAGCTACCCTGGATGCGAGGTTTGTTTACGGGATTAAACCTTTGCCACGCCGGTTGGGTGTTCTATCCCAGACAACCCAGATTCCGGCCCATTTTACTGACTTTGTCAAGAAGCTCGTTGACCTTACCTTCACTAAAGACTCCGAGCTGCGCGTCATTGATACTATCTGCCATGAGATTAGGGGACGGCAGGCATCCGCTCTTGAGCTAGCCGGCAGAGTGGACTTGATGCTTGTCATCGGCGGCCATAACAGTGCTAATACCAACCGTCTTGCCCGGTTATGTTCCAGAGTTACCAAGGCTTATCTGATTGAGACGGCTGATGAGATTGACCCTTCCTGGTTTAAGGGCCAGCATCGCGTCGGTATAACTGCCGGGACTTCCGCGGCTGAAGAGACCATAAATGATGTAGTTATAAGGCTTGAATCAATAGCCTGAGCCTGGGCAGAGGCACGCCTGCTGAATTCTTCAGTCCTTTTCCTCATCGGTAGCCCTGCTGCGTTCTGCAGATAAATAGCCGTATGGCACGTTCGGCAACATCAGCAATTAGCTTCTCCGCCATTTCGGCAGACTGGCTGAAGCTGATGGGACCGGGGGCGATACTGAAGACTGTGTCGATCCCTTCTTTATAGACCGCCGGGTAGCCATTGCCTATTTCACCAGTGATAGCAATGACAGGTAATCCGAAGTCCTTGGCCTTTCGGGCGACCCCCACCGCTGTCTTACCACAGGCGGTTTGGCTATCGATTCTGCCCTCCCCGGTAAAGACCAGGGTAGCACCTTTCAGTTGCTCGACGAGGTTGGTCGCTTGAATAACAATATCTATACCGGGGAGCACTCTGGCCTTGAGAAAGGTGATTAACCCGGCCCCCAGACCGCCGGCCGCCCCGGCTCCAGGAACATCCCTGATGTCGATATCGAGTTTTTGTTTGATAACATCGGCATAGTGGGCTAACGCTGCGTCAAGTTGTGCCGCCATTCTCGGAGTAGCCCCCTTTTGCGGGCCGTAGATAAAAGAGGCTCCCTCGGGGCCGCAGAGAGGGTTGGTAACATCACAGGCCAGGAGGACATCACAGTCAGTCAGGCGGGGGTCGGTAGTCGTTATATCGATGGCTTCCAGGTCAATCAGGGCTGCTCCTCCCGGGGCGATGACTTCCCCTTCAGCGTTGAGTAGGTTGATGCCCAGAGCTTGGGCCATACCGGCACCGCCATCATTGGTAGCACTCCCGCCAATACCGATGATGAATCTCCGGCAGCCTTTGCCAAGTGCGTCGCGGATCAATTCTCCGGTGCCATAGGTGGTGGTCAGTAGTGGATTGCGCTTCTCTGGTGGGACTAGGTCAAGACCGGAAGCCGCTGCCATCTCGATAACGGCGGTCACCCCATCACTTAACAGGCCCCAGTGAGCCGTGATGCGCTCTCCAATCGGGTCAGTTACCTCTACAGATATGATGTCTCCCCCGATGGCATCAACCAGGGCCTGCATTGTCCCCTCTCCACCGTCCGCCATCGGCACAATAGCGGTTACCGCATCGGGAATTACGTGTTTAATCCCTCTACTAATTGCCTGCGATACCT
>DAOWDD010000152.1 GCA_030639215.1 Dehalococcoidia bacterium | reverse complement strand
GAGAGTGAAGCGGGCAAGGGAGCCACCTTTATCATCGAACTGCCCATAGTAGCGGAGGAAGAAGAGAAGACAGAGACAATTGAAGCGTTCGAAGAAATCAGAAAGGCTATCGGGGGCAGGATACTGGTGGTGGATGATGAGCCAACCATCCTGGCGTTCCTGAAGCGGGTGCTGGGTGGTGAGGGGTATGATGTGGCAACGGTAAGTAGTGGTGAGGAAGCCCTGGGGATGATTAAGAACGAGAGATACGGCCTTATCCTTTGTGATATCAAGCTGCCCGGCTTAAGTGGTATTGAGATATATGAGCAGATTGAAAAGGTAGCCCCCTCTCTGCAAAAGAGGGTAATCTTTATCACCGGAGATGTGATTAGTGCCGATACCAGGGAGTTTCTTAAGAGGACGAAAGTTCCCTATGTTACCAAGCCCTTTAATATTGCCGGGCTGAAGGAAGAGGTCAAGCGGGTAATCGTTAGTGCTGGGTGAAGTTGAGATAGCTTATTCCCTGGCCCAGTTCTAACGGGGTGCATTCCGGATGACTTGGCTATATATCTAATCATAATCCCCACAAGATTGCCGTGCCCCCGGCTCGCAATGACAGGATAGAACGTAAAAAAGCCGCCACTCAGGCTATCTCACTATCGCCCTTTTCTTCCTGGGATACTTCTTCCTCTAACTCCGGATAGTACTTCTTGATGCAGTCCGGGCAGATACCGTGAGTGAATTCGGCAGTAGAGTGCTCGCCGACATACTGCTCCACGGCCTGCCAGTAGCCATCGTCGTTACGGATGTTCTTGCACCAGGCGCATATCGGGAGTAGCCCGCTCAGTGTCTTTACCTTTGCCAGTGCCTCCTGGAGTTCAGTGATAAGCTGCTCCCGCTCCGCCTCCAGTCCGGCTTTGTAGAGGCCGATTTCGACGGCGATTCTTAAATCGGTATCCTCGAACGGCTTTATAATATAGCCGAAGGGACCGGTTATCTTGGCGCGCTTAAGCGTCTTCTCGTCGGCGTAGGCAGTGAGATAGACAACGGGAATCTTGAACTGCGAGCGTATCCGCCCGGCGGTCTCAATACCGTCCATCTCCCCTTTAAGCACAATATCCATAAAGATAAGGTCGGGCTTATCCTCAGCCACCTTCTCGATTGCCTGCTCACCCGACGGGACGGTTGCGGTAACCTCGTAGCCCAGACTCTCCAGGCTCATTGCAATATCCATCGCTATGATGCTCTCGTCCTCAACGACCAGTATTTTCTCTTTCGCCATTGCCCTATCTGCCCCTCCTTATTCCTGACTCTTCCGGAAGGTTATTCTGAATCTGGCACCAGCAGTCCTGTCCAGCTTGATTTTACCGCCGAGCTGCTCTACCAGATTGCCTACCAGGCGCAGGCCCAGCGTCTTGGAACCGGCTAAGTCCAGGCTCTCGGGGATGCCGACCCCGTCATCACTGACTGTCAGCTCAACCTCACCCTCACTTTCACCAAGGGAGACCCTGATTTCACCATCCCCACCCTTGGGGAAGGCATACTTTAAGGAATTGGTGATCAGCTCGTTGATGACCAGGCCGCAGGGGATAGCCTGGTCAATTCCGAGGGGAACGTCGCCGACCTCTACCGATGTGGTAACCTTACCGGAAACAGCCTTGTAGGAGTGTGCCAGGCCACTGACCAGGTCCTTTACGTATTCCCTGAAGTCAATATGGGCAAGGTCCTCTGCCTGATAGAGCTTATTATAGACCAGCGCCATCGATTGAATCCGGTTCTGGCTTTCGTGGAACATTGTAGCATCTTCTTTGTTCCTGACAAATCCGGACTGTAGTTTTAAGAGACTGGAGATAACCTGCATATTGTTCTTGACCCGGTGGTGGACCTCCTTAAGGAGCAGCTCTTTTTCGGCAAGAGACGCCCTGATTTTCTCCTCCGTCTTCTTGTGCTCGGTGACGTCTCTGATATAAACAACGTTGGCGTGTCTCCCTTTGTATGTCGTGTAGGCACTGGTAAGCTCAACGGGGACCTCAGGGCCATCTTTTCTGATAATGGTCACCTCAAAAAGCCCCGGGATAACTTTACCCTTCATTTTACTTCG
>DAOWDD010000174.1 GCA_030639215.1 Dehalococcoidia bacterium | reverse complement strand
GCGTCTGGTTCCCCGGCAGCCGTAGCTGGCATTGAACCTGGAGACAGGATAGTCAGTATAAACGGGAAACCGGTAGATAGTAGCGGCGACCTGCAGCGCTACATTCAGCTTGGCCTGGGTAAGGAAATTACGGTAAGAGTCGAGCACAGCGACTCAACAGTAGAGGATGTTATGGTGGTGCCAAGGTGGAGGCCTCCCGAGGGCCAGGGAGCAATCGGTATTGTGATTAGTATGCCGGAGGCAACCGTTATTCGCCAGAGTGAGCCATTCTGGAGAGCACCGTCTTTAGCCGTCTCGGCATGTGGGGAAACCCTGGGCCTTTTCAAGAATGGGATACTGAGCATGCTTGCCGGTGCCACTTCTCTCCGATTAACGGGACCGGTAGGTATTGCTCAAATGACTGGTGAAGTAGCTAGAGGGGGGATTAGTCCACTACTGGAGTTCACTGCTTTTCTCAGCCTTAACATCGGTTTGATAAATCTCTTTCCCCTCCCCGCCCTGGATGGAGGCAGGATATCCTTTCTCATATTGGAGAAGGTTCGCCGCGGCCGGCGTGTGTCGCCGAAGACGGAAGGGATGGTGCACCTTATCGGCTTCTTTCTGCTTATGGGTGTGATTGCTGCGGTAACCTATAACGATATTCTGCGCATTATTAGTGGAGGGAACCTGGCGCCATAATTGAGTGCCTTTATCAGGGGATGATGAGGAGTAAAGGGGTGAGGTAGATAGTATCATGAAGCCTAGACGAAATAGCAGACCGCTTCAGATTGGTGATGTCACTGTTGGTGGCGGCGCCCCTATCGTGGTGCAGTCGATGACCAAGACTGATACCAGAAATATTATGTCAACTATTGCCCAGATCAGGGAACTGGAAGATTGCGGCTGCGAGTTGGTACGGGTGGCGGTACCCGATGCCGAAGCAGGGCAGGCGATAGAAGCGATAAAAAAGGGCACCTCTCTGCCGCTAATTGCTGATATTCACTTTGATTATCGGCTGGCATTAATAGCGCTGGAAGCCGGGGCTGACGGACTGCGCTTAAATCCGGGCAATATCGGCAAACCCCGGGAAGTATCTATTGTGGCTAAGGCAGCCAGAGAAAGAGGTGTCCCTATCCGTATCGGGGTAAATGCCGGCAGCCTGCCCGAGCCGGAGCGTTCTGGCCTGTCCACTGCCCGGCAGATGGTAGAAGCAGCCTTAAAGCAGATAAGGTTACTGGAGAGCCTGGACTTTGACCTGATTAAGGTTTCCCTTAAAGCCTTTGATGTCCCCACCACTATCGAGGCCTATCGGGATATTGCCGAAAGAATCCCCTACCCCCTGCATATTGGTATTACTGAGGCCGGCACGCCGAGGACAGGTATCATCCGGAGTACGGTGGGTATCGGCACCCTGCTCTACCTTGGTATCGGGGATACTATTCGGGTTTCCCTGACAGCCCACCCCAGGGAAGAGGTGGCCGCCGGCTATGAAATCCTGAAGAGCCTGGATCTGCGTCAGCATGGT
>DAOWDD010000066.1 GCA_030639215.1 Dehalococcoidia bacterium | reverse complement strand
GCCACCTTTGACGAGCCGGTGGAGAATCACACCCGCGTTGCCGAGATGGCATTGGAGAGAGCCAAACGAATAGTAGAAAGTGGTAAGGATGTGCTCATCCTCCTTGATGGCATTACCCGTCTCACTCGGTCATACAATCTGGCTGTGCCCTCCAGCGGTCGCACCCTATCCGGCGGTATTGACCCGGCTGCCCTTCACCCAGCTAAGCGCTTCTTTGGTGCTGCCCGCAATGTGGATGAGGGTGGTAGCTTGACTATCATCGCCACCTGCCTTATTGATACCGGCAGCCGCATGGATGACCTCATCTATGAAGAGTTCAAGGGAACGGGCAATATGGAACTCCACCTCGACCGCCGATTATCGGAGCGCCGAATCTTTCCAGCCATGGATATCCAACGCAGCGGCACCAGACGAGAAGAACTTCTCCTAGGCGAAGATACTGTAAAGCAAGTTTGGCTACTGCGGCGCATGGTGTCTATGATTGCCGCTGACTCAGTCAACTTTTCTGAAACTACAGAACGAATCCTCGACCGCCTGCGCAAGACAAAGACCAATGCCGAGTTCCTAGCTAGCCTGAGCAAGGAAATATAGGAAACAATTTCGCCACTTGACAAATAAATATCCCGTGTTATAGTAGGTATTTACTGTTGCCAGATATGGTATAGTGTATTTAGGAAAAGAGGTGATACCATAGCAAAATCCCTGACGGGGTTTAGTCCCGAAGGGGAAGGTTAATAGGAGCTTATGGAAAACTAAAAAGTAACCTTCTTCTCCACAGAAACAAGGGGCTTTAGGTTATGTCTTTATTTGTGGAGAAGAAGACTATATTTTGAAAGAGATTAAAGGTTGATGAAAAAGAGGATATTTAAAATACTGGGTGTAGCCATAACCCTGGGGATAGTGCTTAGCCTGGTATTTGCCGGCCTTCCGCTTAATGCCGCGGTGGAGAAGATAAATGAGTGGTACACGTTTGACTACCCGGCTGCTGGCTCGGCTGGCGACTGGTTCAGGCAGGGAACAGGTAGTGAGGCTATAGATGCCATAGGTCCTATGGCTGAGGCTATCAATGGCGACCTCTATGCCTACGTGGAGCTTGGCGTTGGCTATACCGACCACCTATTCAAGTCCACGGATGGCGGTCGTACCTGGACAGCCACCGGCTATGAGGAGCTAGACACAGACACTACCACTCCAGACGTTGTCGACCCGCCGGGAGCCATAGTGGACATGGTCTGCTCCAGCATTGATGAGGACATCCTGTATGTAACCGACGGCAACTATGTCTACAAGACGGTTGATGGCGGTGACACCTTTGATTTTGTCGCCAGGGATTCCCTTGAGGAACAGATAGAGGGAGCCTGCGGGATTACCATTACTACCACACCTATTACCTGTATTGATGTTGGCTATGATACCGATGACAACCCCTTCGTCTTCATTGGCACCGCTGAAAGTGGCAGTGGCACTGTCTACTGGATAGGCGAAGCCGGATATCCGGCTACCTGGACCGACCTACAGTTATCCTGCTATGGTGGCGGTGGATACGATGCCTACGCTGTAGGCTGCGCCCCCGACTGGGCTGACAGTAAGGAGACCTATGTTGTCGTCAGCGATGGAACCGACACCCATGTTATCAGCACCATAGGCGTTACCTGTAGCTGGACTGAGGTGGCTGAGCTAAAGGAGGACTGCCTCAATCCTTTTGGAAGCCGGCTTGCCTCCAGGATTGGCTTCCCCGACGACTGGGAGGAAACCGAGACCCTGTTTGTCGGTGTCACTGGTGATAGCCTTAACTTTGGTGGTGATGTCTACCTAGTGACTACTGATTTGGCTATTGACCTCAATGTTGCCGGCATCTCAACCGGTTGTGTTGGTGTCATTGACGCTACCAATATCATCAGCCTGGATATCTTTGGTGACACCGAGGAGGCATCATTGATAGCTGGTGTTTACGGATACGTAAGCCTACCAGACTTCAACGAAGGCACCAATGTCTACTGCAGCAGTGATGGCGGCTGGAGCTGGGATGTAAGCGCCAAGGACCCGACTGGTTTCAACCGCACCTATGTATTGTGGTATGGTGATTCGGCGCTGGCGGCAACCAGCGGTTATGAATGTGCGGTATCGCTCTGCTGCGGTGAGGAGTTCCCCTGCGAATTCTGGAACCAGATTTCACTCATTGCCACTAATATAAGTTGCGTGATTTATGGTGACCACTCACCGGGATACCTCTCGGCTGACTCCCAGACGATGTTCATGCTGACCATAAGCAGTTCCGTCCCCAGCCAGAGCCTGTTCAGGTATGATGGCACCTACTGGGAGAGGGTCTTCTGTAGCACCTTAGTCACCCATAATTATGCCCAAGCTTTCGAGATGGTGCTGGTGTCTCCCGATTTCCTGACCACTAATGCCGTATTTGTAGCTAATAGTGGTTTTGAAATCTGGAGGTCACTGGATGCCGGCTGCAGTTGGGACAAGTTTACCTTCCCCTGCTCACCAAGGCCCTGGATTTCGGCAGCAGTGGTAATAGACGAGGATACCGGCATTGTTGGCGGTATGGATGGCCCCGACGAGAATTCCCCCGATCCGGACGATTATAGCGGAACAATCTTTAAAACGGAAAGGCATGGCGCCCGACCCTGGAATAAATACGAGGTAGCAACTACCGCTGGTAATATCATGTCCTTTGACCTGGAGCCAGGCTATGAAGACCCTGGTAGCATCATACTTGGTGATGACATGTCTCAGGTGTTCATCTCCGAGGATGGTGGCGAAACCTGGAATATTGTCGGCGCGGCTCTACTCGACCCAGCTGATGGTGATACCTCGGTTATCTTTGACCCTGGCTATGCCACTAACCACACCATCTACGCTGCTACCGGAAATGTGATAGCCCGCTGTGTTATTGACCCTGATGAGGCCTGGGCAGACCAGGTGTGGGAGGATATCGGCAAGGCATCTATCAACGAGACCGATGATGTTTACTGGGGCATGGTGGCTGTTGGCGACACCGCCCTCTATGTCTCTGATAAGGAAGTAGTAGGTGATGACAATGGTGGCGTGTTGCGCTCGCTCAACCCATTAGAGGAAGAGCCTGAAGATGTCGTCTTTGAGCGAATAGCCGAAGGGCTTACCGTAGACAAAACAAGGCTAAGTGGTCTGATGCTTACCACCGACGTCAGTGATGAGGGGTGCGCTGAGAATGTCCTCTGGTCTCTTGATTTAACACCGCCAGACGGAGACTATGACGGTTGCAAAATCGTATGGATTTATGAGGATACCCTGGCAGCACCTATAGTCCTAAATATGCCGGTTGACGGTCAAAAGCTGCCGACGACCCACAGTGCTACCCTTAGCTGGAACGAGCTTTGCGGGGCTGAATGCTATGAGGTATATCTCGCCAAATACTGCCCCGAGTGCCCTGAGGAAAAGATTGAGATACCCCTTGAGTTTACCTGCCCCACTGACGGCGCAGAATGTACTACTGCCGAGACATGCATTATCGTTGGACCCGGATACTTTGGACCCAAAGATGGCCTAGAACCGGGCATGACCTACTACTGGCAGGTAAGAGTGTGTAAGGGTCACCCAACGCTGAGCAAGTGGTCAGAGGAAAGGACATTCATGACCGCCCTACTTGCCGTACCTGAACTCTGCTCTCCAGAGTGCGGGGGTCAAGATATTATCCTTACCCCCAACTTCTCCTGGGATGAGGTTCCCGAGGCTGCCGGCTACGATATTGAGCTAGCCATTACCGAGACCTTCACCGCCGGTGCAGTTAGGGGGTCATCAACGGTCAATGCCTGGGTGTATGGTGAACCCCTTGAGTATGGCACTACCTACTACTGGAGGGTAAGAGCCGAAAAGAATGGTGTCTTCTCTGACTGGACGGTATGTATCTTCACCACCATAGAAGAACCAGTAGAGGAACCACCACCGGTGGTAGTTGGACCAACACCCCCGGCACCAGTTGTGCCACCTCCAATGTTAGAACTGCCACCAACTCCAATATGGGTATGGGCTATAATCGGTATTGGTGCTGCCCTGGCGGTGGTGGTGATTGTCCTGATAGTCAGGAGCAGGAGACCCCCAGCCCAACCCCCAGTTTAGAGTTGATGATAACCCAGAGAGCCCCCCGAGATTTCGGGGGGCTCTCTTCTTTTAGGTTTAATAACCCCTCACCCTTTAGGTTTTTATTAGGTAACCCACCCCCTTTACCCCCCTCCCTTATGAAGGGAGGGGGAAGTAGTTTTATAAGAGAGGCTTCGCCTCTCTTCAACTCTCCTTCAGACCCCATTTGTAAGGGGAGAGGGAACAGAAGTTCTTAAAGGGGCTACGCCCCTTTTAATCCCTTTACTAAATAACCACAAGAAGAGCTGTTTAAGAGGAGCCAAGCCTATCTACAGGACTTGCTTCCCACTGAAT
>DAOWDD010000132.1 GCA_030639215.1 Dehalococcoidia bacterium | reverse complement strand
ATGGCTGAGGTCTTTCCCGAACTCCCCATTTTCCCCGCACAGAACACTCACTTTATGGGGGCCGAAGAAAGGGATGATGGTATTCTGGAAAAAAGGTGTGCTGGCTGCGGCGATTGCCTCCTTGCCGTGACTGGCGGCATCTGTCCGGTTGCTCGCTGTACCAAAGGGCTACTTAATGGTGCCTGTGGCGGAACTAAAGACAATAAATGTGAGCTCAGCCAGGAAAGGGACTGTGCCTGGGTTCTTATCTATGATAGCCTGAAGAGACAGGGCAAGTTAGACCTGCTTAAGGAATATCGTCCACCCCGGGATTACCAGCTGACCGGTTGGAAAACTACCACTTGATGTATCGGGGGGGGATGGGTGGATGGTGCTGGTAGGAACAAAAAAATTAGCTAGAGTTGCAGTGTGGGGGGTGGTGCAGGGGGTTGGCTTTCGCCCCTTTGTCTACTGTCTGGCCCATCAGTATAACCTGCAGGGTTGGGTGCGTAACACCTCGGGGAATGTTGAAATCGAGGTAGAGGGGGGCGAGGAAAACATAAGGGGTTTTCTCACTGACCTCGAAGCAAAAGCCCCTCCCATGGCCCATATCGAGAAGATTGAGGTCTCTTTCTCCCCTGCCAAGGATACCGGCGGGTTTGAGATTCTAACCAGCCAGAGCGAAGCGGGGCAATACCAGCTAGTCTCGCCGGATATTGCCACCTGTGAAGACTGCAGGAGAGAGTTGCTCTGCTCGACTGACCGCCGCTATCGCTACCCGTTTACCAACTGCACGAATTGCGGCCCCCGTTTTACCATTATTGAGGATATCCCTTACGATCGCGCTAAGACAACTATGCACCAGTTTAAGATGTGCCCTCGCTGTCAGCAGGAGTATGATGACCCGCTCAGCCGGCGCTTTCATGCCCAGCCTAATGCTTGTCCCGATTGCGGTCCTAACCTGGAGATAGTTGATTCTGACGGCAACCCGGTTGCTACCGGTGATACCATCAAGACGGCAAGCGCTTTCCTGAAGACGGGGAAGATCCTGGCGCTCCGGGGGCTGGGTGGCTTTCAGATTGCCTGTGATGCTACTAACGGAGAAATAGTAGACCTGTTAAGGAAGCGGAAGAGACGCCTCGCCAAGCCTTTTGCGGTTATGGTGGCCACTATGGAAGATGTGGCAAGGCACTGCCTGCTATCACCCGGGGAGAGAAGGCTTCTTGAGTCCCCCGAGTGCCCGATAGTACTGCTCAGGTGGCGGCATAGCTCATCCAATATCTCTGCTTCAATAGCCCCGAACCTGAAATATATCGGTATGATGCTTCCCTATACACCGCTGCACCATCTCCTGCTCAAGGAGACCGGCCAGCCGCTGGTGATGACCAGCGGCAACTTAAGTGAAGAGCCTATCGCTAAAGATAACGGTGAGGCCCTGGTAAGGCTTAAGGGGATTGCTGATTATTTTCTGCTTCACAACCGGGATATCTATGTCAGGTATGATGATAGCGTTTATATCGTGGATGAGGTACCCAGGCCGGTAAGGCGGGCTCGGGGCTATGCCCCCTATCCTATCTTTCTCTCCTTTAAGTCAGAGCAGGTCCTTGCCTGTGGTGCCGAGGAGAAGAATACCTTCTGCCTGACCAAAGATGAACATGCCTTCTTGAGCCAGCATATTGGCGATATGGAGAACGAGGAGACTTTGGAGCACTTCGAGAGTACTATCGAGCTCTATAAGAGGTTGTTTCGTGTTGAGCCCCGGGTGATAGCCTGTGATATGCACCCCGAATATCTCAGCACCAAGTATGCCCAGCAGATTGGCACAGAATACGGGTTAAACCTGGTCCCAGTCCAGCACCATCATGCCCATATCGCAAGCTGTCTGGCAGAGAACAAGGTGACCGGGCCGGTTATCGGGGTAGCCCTTGACGGCACCGGGTACGGGAGCGATGGCACAATCTGGGGTGGGGAGTTCCTGCTCGCTGATTTGAGTTCCTTCCGAAGGGTGGGACACCTGGAATATGTGCCACTGCCGGGAGGCGTCGCCGCTATCAAAAAACCCTATCGTATGGCGCTAAGTTATCTCTATACCCTGCTCGGCAATGATTTACCGCTGGCCGGTCTCCCTTTGGCCGACCTTGAGCCCGGCGAGGTTGAAATAGTAAGAAAGCAGCTAGAGCGGGGGGTAAATTCCCCGCTGACTTCGAGCGCCGGGCGGCTTTTTGACGCCGTTTCGGCTCTGGCCGGGGTGAGGGGGGAAATAGGCTACGAGGCGCAGGCGGCGATTGAGCTCGAGATGGCTGCTCCCGATAAGGTGGACGATTTTGAGGGCGAATCATATCCCTTTGCCATCATTGAAGAGCAGGGGGTAAGGGTGATAAGGTTAGCCGGGCTCATCTCATCGGTAGCCCGGGATGTCAGGACCGGGGTCCCGGTTCCGATGGTATCAGCCAGATTCCACCATACTGT
>DAOWDD010000026.1 GCA_030639215.1 Dehalococcoidia bacterium | reverse complement strand
TCTACGGCTGCTTCAGCTACCACCTCCGCCTTCTTCTTTCTCCTTGCCGGCTTGGCCGGCTTCTCCTCCGCTTCCGCTGGAGTCGCCGCCTCTACGGCTGCTTCAGCTACCACCTCCGCCTTCTTCTTTCTCCTTGCCGGCTTGGCCGGCTTCTCCTCCGCTTCCGCTGGAGCCGCCGCCTCTACGGCTGCTTCAGCTACCGCCTCCGCCTTCTTCTTTCTCTTTGCCGGCTTGGCCGGCTTCTCCTCCGCTTCCGCTGGAGCCGCCTCTACGACTGCTTCAGCTACCACCTCCTCTTTTGACTCTGCAGACGGTACTATAGACTCTTCTTCCAATTCCACAGAAGAGGGCTCTTCTACGCCCCTATCCTCCACCACTCCAGCCAATACCTCCCCCGGCGCTGTGGCAGCAGCAGGTTCTACCTCGACATCCACATCAGCTGCCAGCGCAACAGGTACTTCTTTCTCAATTTCCTCCACTTTGGCCTCAGGGAAAATATCCCCTTTATATATCCAGACCTTTACCCCAATCCGACCGAGAGTGGTACGAGCCTCGGTAAACCCATAATCAATATCAGCCCGCAGCTTATGCAAAGGCACCTGCCCCTGGTGCATCACCTCACGACGGGCTATCTCAACGCCACCTAACCGCCCCGAACAACTAATCCTGATCCCCCGGGCTCCGGCCTGAATGGTACGGAAAATCGCCTGTTTTATTGCCCTCCGGTAAGCAACCCGCCGCCCAATCTGCTCGGCTACCGCCATCGCCACCAAGTTGGCATCAAGCTCAGGCTGCCTGATTTCCTGGATGTTAAGTTGAACCTTATTC
Organism: Dehalococcoidia bacterium; assembly: GCA_030639215.1. Taxonomy (GTDB): domain Bacteria; phylum Chloroflexota; class Dehalococcoidia; order Dehalococcoidales; family UBA5760; genus UBA5760. Next base: position 5,864 of record DAOWDD010000026.1, on the reverse strand, counting down.
CCGATAAGGCCCTCAAGGTATTGCCTCATTTCGTCAACTCTCTGCCCACCTCGTCCAATGACAACACCCGGACGAGCCGTATTAATAGTCACAATTACCTTGTCCCCCTGCCGGTCGGTCTCCACCAAGGAGACCCCGGCGCTGCTATACTTTGACTTTACAGCTTGCCTGAGTTTCAGGTCCTCCTGAAGGTACTCTACATAGTGCTTCCCGGAATACCACTTCGCCTGCCAGTCCTGTATAAAACCGATTCTAAAACCCGTTGGATGAACCTTACGCCCCAAGTTTTTCCTCCTCCTCGGCAACGATAACTGTAATATGGCTAGAACGCTTAAGGACAGGGGTGGCCCGCCCCCGAGCGCGCGGACGAAACCTCTTCATGGTCCGCCCTGCATCAACAAATATGCCGACAATCTTTAACTGCGGCGACATCTGGAAATTATTCTCAGCATTGAATGCCGCCGACCGTACTGTCTTGGCAATAGCACGGGCCTTCGGCGTCGAGGCAAACTTGAGCACGGTCAACGCTTCGTCTACACTCTTACCCCGCACCACGTTTACCAACGAGCGCAACTTACGAGGCGACACACGTACATTTTTGGCTACTGCTCTTACTTCCATTGCACACCATACCTGGACTTAAGCAATCTACTATTTCTTCCTTAGCTGAGTAGTTTTCTCCGCCCTAGCAACATGCCCCCTAAAGGTCCGGGTTGCGGCAAACTCACCCAGCTTATGCCCCACCATATTCTCGGTAATAAAGATGGGCACATGTCTCCGTCCATTATGCACCCCGATGGTAAGACCTACCATCGTAGGCAATATGGTAGATGAACGCGCCCAGGTCTTGATTACCGCCTTCTGACCGGAGCGGGTGAGCATATCCACTTTCTTCATTAACTTAGCATTAACAGCAGGCCCTTTTTTGGTTGACCTTGACATCTTGCTCCACCTTTATTTGACTATTTCTCCCGGCGCTTAACAATCATCTTATCAGAGGCCTTCGTTTTGCGAGTCCTATAGCCCAGAGCCGGTTTGCCCCATGGTGTCTTGGGTCCAGGCATACCTATCGGCGACCTGCCCTCCCCACCACCATGAGGATGGTCATTCGGATTCATCGCAGAGCCCCTGACCTGAGGACGCCGACCCAACCACCGTTTACGCCCCGCCTTACCCAATTTAATACCCCTATGGTCAACATTGCCCACCTGACCAATGGTAGCTATACAATCACCAAGAACACGCCTCACTTCACCGGAGGGCAACCGAATCAGAACATATTTATCCTCTTTTGCCATTAGCTGGGCACCAACCCCGGCACTGCGTACTAACTGGGCGCCCTTACCCTTTTGCATCTCAATATTATGCAGTAACGTGCCGCTCGGCATCGATTTCATAGGCAGGGTATTACCCGGCTTTATCTCGGCATCAGCACCCGACTTTACGGTATCACCTACCTTAAGCTCTAAAGGAGCTAGAATATAGCGCTTCTCACCATCGACATAGTAGATAAGTGCAATATTAGCCGAGCGGTTCGGGTCATACTCGATAGCCGCCACTCTCCCCGGAACACCAATCTTATCACGCATAAAATCAATGATACGGAGCCTCCGCTTGGCGCCCTGGCCCCGATGTCGAACTGTTATTCTCCCCTGATTATTACGCCCGCCCCTCTTCTTAAGCGGTAAGAGCAGTGATTTCTCCGGCTTACTCTTGGTTATTTCTTCAAAAGTAGAGCCGCTGGCACGCCGCCTGCCGGGTGAGGTTGGACGATATACCTTTAGTGCCACTCAATCTCCCCCTTTGTTAAACCCCTTCGAAGAACTGGATATTATCCCCTGGCTGAAGGGTGACTATTGCCTTTTTCCAGGACCTGGTCAACACCTGACGCCTCCCCACTATCCGAGTCTTACCGCTAACCGAAATCATATTAACTGCGGTCACCTTAACCTTAAATGCCTTTTCCACAGCCTCTTTGACCTGCTTTTTATTAGCATCACCAGCCACCTCAAAGGCATATTTACCCAGAGCCTGAAGACCGGTATTCTTCTCAGTTATTAGCGGACGGCACAACACCTCGTAAGGATGCACTGTTCCCTCCTTGCAACAACCGGTTTCCCCATAACCGTTCTGCCTTACGCACCGCAGACTCACTCATCAGCAGTACCCGATGGGAAAGGATATCAACCACATTGAGCAACTCAGTCGGCAGAGTTTTGACCGTAGGCAGATTACGAGCTGATTTAACGACATTACCCTCCGGCTCACCCATAACTATCAGGGTTGAAGAAGCTACCCCCAGAGCCGCCAGAATACGCACCACTTCCTTAGTTTTAGGCTCATCAAATTCAAGCTTTTCCAAGACCTTCAGCTCGCCGTCTCTGGCCCGTGCCGAAAGCATACACCGCAGCGCCAATTGACGCATCTTTTTCGGCATCGCCTGCCGATAGCTCCTTGGCTTAGGCCCAAAAGTAACACCGCCCCCCCGGCGCACGGGCGACTTACAACTGCCGGCTCGAGCGGAACCGGTACCCTTCTGACGAAACAGCTTCCGAGTAGAGCCGGAGACTTCGCCACGGGTCTTGGTGCTGGCTGTTCCCTGACGAGCATTCGCCTGCTGCCGTACCATTGCCTGATGCACCACCGCTTCATTAAACGGCACCGCGAAAACCCGGTCACTCACCTCAATATGTTTCACTATCTCCCCGGCAAGGCTATAGACTGGAATCTGCACGGCCTTACTTCCTTCCACCTGACTTTCTTATTAACAGCAGTCCGTTGCTAGCACCAGGCACCGCTCCCTTGACCAACAGCAGGTTGCGGTCCGGGTCGGTCTGAAATACCTCCAGCTTGCGCACGGTAACCCGCTCACTCCCCATATGCCCGGCCATCAGCGTCCCCTTAAACACCCTACCCGGAGAGGTGCCAGCACCGATAGAACCCGGGTGACGGTGCCGGTCTGACTGTCCGTGTGTTTTCGGTCCACCGGCAAAGCCATGCCGCTTCACGACACCGGCGAAGCCTTTACCCTTGGACACCCCGGTAACATCAACCAGGTCACCCGCCTGAAACAGGCTGACATCAATCCTATCCCCCACCTGAACACCCTCAATATCGTCGGCTCTAAACTCTCGCAGGTACCTAAACTGTCCCAAATCCTTGAGGTGACCCCGCTGAGGAGAGCTGAGCCGCTTCGCCTGACCAAATCCAATCTGAAGGGCGTTATACCCCTCCTTGGCTACCGTCTTAACCTGCACCACAGCGCACGGGCCGGCCTCAATAGCAGTTACTGCCTCCACCTTCCCGTTGTCTCTAAATATCTGGGTCATACCCAGTTTCTTACCAATAATCCCTTGCGTCATATCCTAAGTCATCCTAGCTTAGTAGATACATCCTTTATAACTTGATATCTATATCAACCCCTGAGGGCAGGCTCAGCTTGGCCAGGGCATCTATCGTCTTGGAGGTCGTCTCGATAATATCAATAAGGCGCTTATGCGTCCTAATCTCAAACTGCTCCTGGGAGTCCTTATCGGTAAAAGGCGAGCGGATAACACAAAACTTCTCAATACGGGTAGGCAGCGGTATCGGTCCGCTAACCACAGCTCCGGTCCGCTCTACCGCCTCGACTATCTGCAGAGCAGACAGGTCGAGTATCTTGTGGTCAAATCCCTTTAACTTTATACGAATCTTCTGCTTTGGCATAGCACAAACACCCCAGACTCTTTGTTAACCTTTAAGCCCGCCTCACCAAACACAACTCTGCCACACTATATTTTAAGATTTTCACCCCGGGTCCGGCGGCGACCTATTCCCTGCCGGTAGCCTTAACCTTCTCCGCCAGTTCCGCCGGCAGCCTTTTATAGTGCTCAAACCTCATCGAATGGGTAGCCCTGCCCTGAGTCAATGACCTGAGAGCAGAGGCATAGCCAAACATCTCGGCCAGCGGTATCGAAGCACGAACAGTACTCATCTCATCATTTGTCTCTATCGCCTCAATATGCCCGCGCCTTGCGTTAATATCACCGATGATATCACCAAGAAACTCCTCGGGGGTGCTCACTTCCAGCTTCATAACCGGCTCAAGCAAGACAGGCTTGGCTCTTCTGACACAATCCTTCAGCGCTATTGAGCCAGCCATCTTAAAGGCTATATCCGAAGAGTCGACCTCATGGTAACTGCCATCATAAAGGGTTATCTTAATATCGATTATCGGGTAACCGGCAAACACTCCGGTCTCGACTGCCTCTTTAACTCCAGCCTCTACCGCAGAGATATACTGCTTGGGGATGACCCCGCTCTTAATCTGGTCGACAAATTGGAAACCGCTGCCACGCTCTCCCGGCTCAACCTCAAGGCAGGCGTGCCCATACTGGCCACGACCACCGCTCTGCCTGACAAACCTGCCCTCAGCCTTAGCCGGTACGGTTATCGTTTCTTTATAAGCGACCCAGGGCCTTCCCACCTTGGCACCGACCTTAAACTCGCTAAACAGCCTGCCTACAATGACCTCCAGGTGGAGCTCACCCATACCCGAAATGACGGTCTGTCCCGTCTCATTGTTGTAGTCCACCTTAAAAGTGGGGTCCTCCTCAGCCAGCTTGTTTAAGGCCTCTCCTATCCTGTCCTGGTCAACCCGGCTCTTAGGCTCAATAGCAACCGAGACCACCGGCTCCGGGAAACGGATAGACTCAAGCAAAATCGGCTGCGAAGAATGGCACAGGGTATCCCCGGTAAAGGTATCCTTAAGGCCCAGGGTAGCCACAATAGCGCCGGTGTCCGCTTCCTCTATTTCCTCACGGCGGTTGGCATGCATCAGCAGCAGCCGCCCGATACGCTCCTTCTTACCCCGGGCGGAATTAAACACCTGAACCCCGGCCTTCACCCTGCCCGAATAGACCCTCAAATAGACCAGCCTGCCCATAAAGGGGTCGGTAACTACCTTAAAGGCAAGTGCGGAAAAGGGAGCATCATCCTGGGCCTGACGGGTGACTTCATTTCCCTTCCTGGTGCCAACAGCCCTTACCGGCGGCATATCCAGTGGAGAGGGAAGATAGTCCACCACAGCATCAAGCAGCAACTGGATACCCCTGTTCCTCAGGGCACTTCCACAGAGAACAGTCACTCCCCGATTGGCCAGGGTTACCTTTCTCAAGGCCAACCTTAACTCAGCAGGGGTAATCTCCTTCCCGTCAAGATAGGCCTCCATAATATGGTCATCAACCTCAGCCACTTTCTCGATTAACTTCTTGCGAAACTGGCTGCACATTAGCTGTTCCGACTCGGGAACAGATATCTCTTCCGGCTCCGAATCAGGGCTGCCATCAAAGCGCCATGCCTTATTCCCCACTATGTCAATAACACCCTCAAACGACGACTCAATGCCTAAAGGCAGCTGTACCACCAGGGGATTGGCTTTCAACCGCTGTTCAATCATAGACAAGGCTCGACTGAAGTCAGCACCAACCCGGTCCATCTTATTTATAAAGCAGATTCTGGGTACGTGGTACCGGTCGGCCTGCCGCCAGACCACCTCCGACTGGGCCTCAACCCCGGCAACACCATCAAAGACTACCCCTCCTCCATCGAGCACCCGGAGACTGCGCTCAACCTCAGCGGTAAAATCAACATGACCGGGGGTATCAATAATATTGATACGATGCTCCCCCCACGAACAGGTAGTGGCTGCCGCCGTAATCGTAATGCCCCGCTCCCTCTCCTGGTCCATCCAGTCCATCACGGCAGTCCCTTCGTGCACCTCACCAATCTTGTAGGTACGCCCGGTGTAGTACAGTATCCTTTCCGTGACGGTGGTCTTACCGGCATCAATATGAGCGATAATAGCTATATTTCGTATACGGTCT
>DAOWDD010000072.1 GCA_030639215.1 Dehalococcoidia bacterium | reverse complement strand
TGATAGCGGCGAATGTACCGGCTGTGCTATCTGTGCGGTAGTGTGTCCAGAAGTGGTAATAGAGGTTTACCGTGGCTAAGGTTCTCATGAATGGAAATAGCACGATTGGAGAAGCAGCCATCAGGGCTGGCTGTCAGTGCTATTTTGGTTACCCCATCACCCCTCAGAATGAACTGACTGAATATATGGCTGCCCACTTGGGCAGAAAGAAGGGGTGTTCTTTTGTTCAGGCAGAAAGCGAGATTGCGGCCATAAATATGGTATACGGAGCCAGTCTGGTCGGGGCCAGAGCGATGACCTCCTCCTCCAGCCCTGGAATCAGCCTGAAGCAGGAGGGGATCTCTTATTTGGCAGCTTGCGAACTCCCGGCAGTAATCGTCAATATGTCTAGAGGGGGGCCGGGGTTGGGAAGTATATCTGCATCTCAGTCGGATTACTTTCAGGCTACGCGGGGCGGAGGCCACGGAGACTACCGGACCATAGTCCTGGCTCCATCATCGGGACAAGAGCTGGCGGATCTCACCCACCGCGCATTTGACCTTGCCGATAAGTATCAGATTCCTGTAATCATTCTTGGAGATGGCATGCTGGGGCAGATGATGGAGCCGGTAGAATTCAAGCATGAAGCCCCTGAAGAATTGCCGATCAGAAGCAATGCATTGAGGGGGGCAAAAGGACGGCCAAGCAGGATTATCAAAACCTTTACCTCAAAGCCCGCCGAGCTGGAAGAGATAAACTGGAGTTTGTTTAGAAGATACCAATTGATCAAGAAAGAAGAAACTGCCTTCGAGACCTTTCTGGTTGAGGATGCAAAGCTGATAGTGGTTGCCTTCGGGATAGCAGCCCGGATTGCCAAAGGGGCAATCAAGAATGCACGGACAAATGGCATGAGAGTAGGAATGTTGAGGCCCATTACCCTATGGCCATTCCCTTCCGAAAAGGTGAAAGGGTTGGCTAAAAGGACAAGACAGTTTCTCGTCTTTGAAATGAATATGGGCCAGATGATAGAAGATGTGCAACTGGCATTGGAAGGCAGAGGGGAAGTTTCCTTCTATGGCAGGCCGGGAGGCGTTATTCCCACTCCCAGCGAGGTTTTGCGGGTAATCTCACGCCTTTATCATCAGAAAGGTTTGGAGTTGGGGAAATGAGAAAGGTTTACACCCGACCCAGGTTGCTAAAAAGAGTCCCTTTCCATTACTGTCCGGGATGTGGGCATTCCGTTATCCATAGGGTTATGACTGAGCTGATTGACGAGATGAATCTCCAGGATAGGATTATCGGTATTCCCCCGCCCGGTTGTTCGGTCTTTGCCTACCACTATTTTGATGTGGATATGGCGGAATCGGCCCATGGCAGAGGAGCGGCTGTGGCTACTGGCATAAAAAGGGCATTTCCTGAGGCAATAGTATTTACCTATCAGGGGGATGGCGATCTTGCTGCCATTGGCACTGCCGAGACCATACATGCCGCCAACAGGGGAGAAAGAATAACCGCTATATTCATCAACAACGCTGTCTATGGAATGACCGGGGGGCAGATGGCCCCAACTACCCTCTCAGACCAGGTGACCACTACTACCCCTTACGGACGGGATGTAAACATAGAGGGATATCCTATCAGAATGAGCGAAATTGTAGCATTGGTTAGAGGTGCGGTATATATTGAGCGGACTGCGGTGAACTCTCCGGCCAACATTAGAAAGACGAAAAAGGCCATCCGCAAGGCATTCCAAGCCCAGATTGACGATCTCGGTTTCTCTCTGGTGGAAATACTCTCTCCGTGTCCCACCAACTGGAGGATGACCCCATTGGAATCGTGGCAGTGGATTGATAAAGTGATGACAAGAGAGTTCCCTTTGGGGGTAATCAAGGACATAATTGGAAAAACCGATGCTGATTAAGACAATTTTTGCCGGTTTTGGTGGTCAGGGTGTTATGTCCATGGGCCTCAATCTGGCCCAGGCAGCAATGCTAGAGGGAAAGAACGTAACCTATTTACCATCCTATGGGGCCGAAGTTCGCGGGGGCACTGCCAATTGCACGGTAGCTATATCAGATGAGGAGATTGCATCTCCAGTTGCCTCTTCTCCAGACTTCATTGTAGCCATGAATCAACCCTCTCTGGTCAGATTTCAAAACCAGATTCAATCAGGTGGTGTACTATTTATAAATTCCTCTTTAATTGAAGCTGAGGTCTCAAGGGGTGATATTGACATTGTCAGAGTTCCGGCAAATAGTATTGCCGAAGAGTTGGGCAGTCCGCGATCTGCCAACATGGTGATGATGGGAGCATTTGCCAAGAAAAGCAATATCGTTTCCGTTTCGAGCGTAATAGAAGGGCTCAAAAGTGCTTTGAAGGATAAGCAAAAACTGATCGCTATCAACGAGAAGGCCTTAATGGCAGGGTATGATCTGTTATGATCCGCGCTACGGGTTTTGATTAGCTGTAGTCTTGGAGCGGAAATCCCAATAAGCGCAAAATATCTGGAACGTATATCCAATTGGGGGTAAGTCATGTGCGTGAAACAGGCTTCGATTAGTCTGGACAATGTGCCGGGGAGGTTCCTGGATGTGAGCGAATTCCTGGGAGCTGAAGGAATAAACATCAGGGCCATTTCTGTGGCCGACACATCCGATGTCAGTACAGTGAGGTTTGTAGCGGATGACCCGGAGAAAACCACCAATGTCTTAAGAAGCCATGGTTACTCTGTGAAAGAAACCGACGTAATAGCAGTAGAGGTACCGGATCATCCCGGTGGCCTTCAAGCCGTACTTAAGCCCCTGAAAAGGGCCAATATTAATGTCCACTATCTCTATCCCTATCTGGGCAGGGGAGAAAGCGGGCAGCCCATAATCATCGTGGGCGTGGACAAAACCGATGAGGCGTTGGAGGTTTTAAAAAAGAACTGGGTTCATACCTTTGGGAAAGAGATTTATGCCCTGTAACGTCGAACAGAGATAAAAGGAGGATATAAAGATGACTACCATGAAAGGGGCGGAGGCCTTGGTGCGATGTCTAATGGAAGAGGGTGTGCGTTATGTGTTTGGCATTCCGGGCGACCAGTGTAATCCTATCACCGACGCCATCTATCGGTTGGGGGGTGAGGCGGGACTGAAGTTCGTCACTACCCGCCACGAGCAGGCGGCGGCCCACATGGCCGATGCCTGGGCTCGGGTGACCGGTGAGCCTGGTGTGTGCCTGGGCACGGTGGGACCGGGGGTAGCCGACCTGGTTCCCGGCGTCTACCCGGCCTGGGCCGACTCGGTCCCTATGGTTGTTCTGGGAGCACAAACGCAGAGCTGGCGCTGCTATCCCGAGCACGGCTCCATGCAGGCTCTGGATCAGATCTCCCTGATGACTCCCATCACCAAATGGCGGGCACTGGTGAACGACGTGAGGCGGATGCCTGAGCTTGTGCAACTGGCATTCCGCGCTACCTCATCCGGTCGGCCGGCCCCTGTTTACCTTGACTTGCCCAACAATGTGCTTTGCGACAAGATAGATACGGAGGCATGCCCAATCATGTCGCCGCAGCGCTATCGCGCCACAACGCTATCAGTAGCTGATTCGTCTCTTATCGACCGAGCAGCAGAGATGCTGGCGAATGCCCAGTGGCCGCTCATTCACCCCGGTGGCGGGGTACTGCGGTCCGGGGCCTGGGCGGAGGTGGTGGAGCTGGCGGAATATCTCTCGGCTGCGGTGACAACAAGCCTAGTTGCACGGGGGGCTATCCCCGAGGATCATCCCCTGTGCTTGATTCCTGGGGCCACTGCCGCATTCAAAGCTCAAGCTGCGGCTGACGTGGTACTCCTGGTGGGTGGTCGCCTGGGGGAGGGAGACTTCTGGGGACGCCCACCATTATGGGGGGAAATAAACACGCAGCGATGGATACAAATTGACATAGAACCCCAGAACATCGCCCTGAACCGGCCGGTAGACCTGGCCCTGGTAGGCGATGCCAAGAGCACCCTGCGTGCCTTACTTGAGGCGGTTAAGTTGCGGACAGGGCGCAAGGCGGAGAACCCCCAGTTTAACGATGCCCGGCAGGATCAGGCGGCCTGGGTCAGTGGCTGGGAGGAAGGCGCCCGTTCTGACGAGGCGCCCATTCATCCACTGCGCCTAATGCGCGAGGTGCGCGAGTTCTTCCCTCGCCAGGCCATCTGCGCTCAGGACGGGGGCACCACGTCGGTTTGGGCC
>DAOWDD010000137.1 GCA_030639215.1 Dehalococcoidia bacterium | reverse complement strand
CCCTTACCGTTTCCGGTATAGACCTGAACGCACCCTTTGCCGAGAGGGGATAACCCTTCCTGCGTCATAATGCTATTCTATCTCCTTTTCGATATCAATCAGCTCATAGCCTATGTTCTCTTCTTCCAATCTTTTAACCAGGCGGGAGACCTCATCCTCAACACAGAGGAGCAGCGGCCTAAGACCGCTCTGGGCGGCCTCGACGGCTGCCTCGGCGGCGCCATAGAGATAGAACCTGGCGCCAGCCTTTCTCAGGACAACCTGGGCCTCAATGCCGAGCGCCCCGATGACGGCCCTATCCTTAAGCTCACTATCCAGCAGCTTAAGGTCAACCTTCCCGGAGCCGCCCTTCTGAATACCGGGCATACTGAGGATGGTGACCCGGCCCGCCGATACCGGTACTATTCCCTCAATATCGGTAATGCCGGCATCCTCCCCCTGCTTAACATCGGCAACCACCCTGCCCCGGGCCCCCCGGCCCACACGCTTAGTAGCGAAGAGCAGGCCGTCCTTCATCTCCAGACCCACCGTCTGGCCCCCGCTCAAATCACAGTCCGCTATCGCCGCACACACCGTGCTGCCGGTAACCGCCCTCCTGGCAAAGGAATTGTAAGCCCTGAGCTCGCGGAGCGTCTTTATTATCCAGTTTACGCCGTCATTACCGACCCGATACCGGGAACGCCCGTCGGAGGTAAGCAGTCCGTCACCCAACATCTGTTTAATATAATCGGATACCGCCTGAGGAGTAATATTGAGCTTCTTGGCAATATGCCTCTGCTGGATATTGGGCTGCATCGCCGCTATCTCCACCAGTATCTGGAACCGGGTGGCCAGGTTCTTGTTCTGCAGTACCTCTACCATAGCAGGGGCTCCGCCTCAGAGAGCCGGCCCACCATTTCATCAGCCAGCCTCTCGGCATCGCTGCCGTACTCCTCGAGCAGGCTCTCCTTGACCCATATCGTAAACAGGTAGCGGATGCAGCGGGCATCCTCCCGCTGGGAGAGGAGGAACTCGGAGTGCTCCCGGTTAACACAGATGCAGCCGGTATCCCGGTCGAGCCAGCTCCGGGACTGGGCCTTTTCCTCAGGAGGGGAATAGAGCCGGATATTAAGGCCATGGGCCTCGGCCGGGTCGCGCGGTCCGGCCGGCCGCCTGGCTGACGGCGGCGACTCCTCTTTATCACCGGCAGGTGCTGCCGCCCTCTTAAGCCTCCGGGAACGGTAGGGCAGGTCGGCCAGAAGTCCCCGCTCGCGGTAACGCAGGAACCTGTCCACCAGCCGGCCTGTCTTACCCAGCACCACCTCAAACCGGCGCTCAAGAGAGCTGGCGCTGATTCTATCGATCATCTCCCTGATTTCCGGTTCAATGCGGTACAGCTCGGTAACAAACGCCTGGTAGACCTGGTCCAGCACCACCGCCGTCTTGTCCGTAGTGCGCTTCAGGTTATCGCAGCGGACGTAGCCCTCAAGACGCTTATCGGTCCAGGGCAGTGCCCTGAAATCCTCGAGGTCAGTGAGCAGGCAGACACGCATACCACCTCGCCCGTAGAGGCTCACGGTGGCATCCACCATATCCCAGGGCAGGACGTGCAGGTCAATCGTCGCCGAGCCGAACTTACCCAGCGATATCGCGGTCGACATCGCCTTGATACCACGGTACCTCTTGGGCGGCACCGGCTCGAACTCACTACCGTCCGAGATGGACATCGCGTAGAAGCCCTGCATCAGGTCGTTGGCAAACTCCCTCCCCAGGTACTCCTTCAAGCGTTCCTTGGTGAGCTTATCGGCTACCTCAGGCAGGATATCCTCCAGGTAAACAATAGTGCCGCGCCGGGGATGGGTATGGCGAGGACAACGCTCGATAACCTCGGCCCTTCCTACCTTGAGCCAGGGGCGTTTCAGCACCAGGCAGCTCGAGGGTGTGCCATCGGTATCGGTTGAGGCAATATGCAGATCCTCGGCTACCACAGAAAAGGCAAGGATGCCGATACCCTTCTCCCCTTTAAGCGCCATCTGCACCTTCTCCGAGTTGCCGATATGCCCTAAGATATACTTCATCTTCTCTTTGCTCATCCCGATGCCGTTATCGGAAACGACGATATTCTTGAGGCTCCCCGCCTTCTCATCGCCGCCTGAGGCATACTGGAGGTGGACTGAGATACGCCTCTCATCGGTAGTCGCCTGCTGTATGGCGTCAGCCGAGTTTTCCACGAATTGCTTTACCGCCTCCCGGTGGCTGCGGCAGACGTTGGCCAGGACCTCGAAGACTCCGGGACCAGTTTGCAGCGTTACTCTGCTCAAGGTACACCTCCTTAAATATCTTCTCTGGTGAGGGAAATTCCCAGACTGATTATTAGAGCCT
>DAOWDD010000110.1 GCA_030639215.1 Dehalococcoidia bacterium | reverse complement strand
TAGTGCAGGGGTTTGGTGTCCGACCCAGGCGGTACTCCCGGCAGAAGTAGTCGATGACGAGGCTCCGAAACTCTTCTTCCAGGCTGAGTATCTGGAGAGGGATTTCCAGCCGCCGGCAGGCATCTCCCAGGGCTGCGATATTTTCTTCCTGCCCGGGGCCTGCCCACAGCTTTAGATAAATGCCGCTTATCTGATGGCCGGCCTCCTTGAGCAGGGCGGCCGTCACTAGAGAGTCTACCCCGCCGCTCATCGCTGCGACCACTCGCTTCCCGGTCATCTTTGTTTCAGTCACTCTCTCTGCCCAGCAGTTGGCTTACCCGGCGCCAGATAATTCCGGCCACCGTCTCTTTGTCCTGTGTGGTGTCTACGACCAGCCAACGTTCGGGTTCACCGGCGGCCAGCTTGAGATAGCCCTCTCTTACCCTGTGGTGAAAGGCGAGCTCTTCCTGCTCAAAGCGGTCTCGTCGGCTGCCCTTCTTGCGGGTAAGCCCTACCTCGGTGGGTATATCGAGGAGGACGGTCAGGTCGGGCTTTTGTCCTTGAGTGGCGGCGTCATTGGTAGCCTTGATGGTTTCCATATCCAGTCCCCGTCCGTAGCCCTGATAGACGGTGGTGGAGTCGGCGTAGCGGTCGCTGATGACAACCTTGCCCTTTTTTAGGCCGGGTCTGATTACCTCAGTTACCGATTGGGCGCGGGCGGCGTTAAACAGCAGCAGCTCGACTAGCGGCGTAATATTCTTATCGTCAGTCCACTTCAGCCAGCGGCCCAGCTTCTTACCCAGCGGCGTACCGCCGGGTTCGTAGGTCAGGACGGCCGGAATGACCAGGTTCGACAGTCTCTTGTAGAGTATCTTAGACTGGGCACTCTTGCCGCTCCCCTCGCCTCCCTCGAAGGTGATAAACAGGGACATAATTACCTCAAGGTTAGTTTATTGGTGACTCCTCACCCTTTGTCATCCCCTCACCGATAGATCCTTACCCTGCGGTTGGGGTCTTTGCCGGTGCTCTGGGAGAGCAGGTCGTTTCGTCTCGCTATCAAGTGCTGCAGTCGCCGGATGTAGGCACTCTGCGGGCTGAGTTCTATTCCTTCCTGCTGCCCGTCCTTTACCTGAGTAACCGCTTCTTCTGCCTCACCCAAGGCGCGCTTTAAGGAATTTGATTTGTCCGGACTTTCTACCGGGTAGATATCAGCCAAAAGCTGTCTCATCTGGGCCGGGGTATTGCTCCTTAAGACGTAGAGGGGCAGGTTGGCCGCTTCGGCATCCCTCACCTTTTGCGGCTTACGGCGGAAGTAGCTTTTCGAGGTGATGAACAGGTTGGCCTCGCTCAAGTTTTGCACTATATCCAGGCCTAGCTGCATCTCTTTGGTAATTTGCTCAAGCCGCCCCCGGTTTATCCCGAAGAGGTAGACCTTAGCCGGTTCATTTTTCTTGAGGGGCTGCCTGGTCCTCCTGGTTCCTGTCGCGGTGGCTGCCGGGGCTTGCTTTGCTATCCTGACCTCTCCCTCCTCGTCCAGCCAGCGGATTTCGGTATCCAGCACCTGGCCGCGCAGGATGGCGTCAACTGCCTCGCCGACATCGGGCCGAATGGCTACCCTGTCCCAGCCCTGAATTTCAACAACGATGTCAAAGGTGGGTGAAGAGGTGCGCTCCAGAATCGATTTCTGGGTGCCCCTCCGCTTGGCTTCTTCGTCACCCAGGGTTACCGACTGGATGCCGCCGATGAGGTCACAGAGGGTGGGGTTCATCATCAGGTTTTCCAGTGTGTTGCCGTGGGCGGTGCCGATTAGCTGCACCCCGCGCTCGGCAATGGTGCGGGCTGCCTGCGCCTCGAGTTCGGTGCCGATTTCATCAATCACGATTACCTCGGGCATATGGTTCTCTACCGCCTCAATCATTACGGCGTGCTGCTTGGTAGGGGTGGTTACCTGCATCCGGCGGGCGTGTCCGATAGCCGGGTGGGGAATATCGCCGTCGCCGGCGATTTCGTTTGAGGTATCGACAATGATAACCCGTTTCTCGAAGTCATCAGCGAGCACCCGGGCAACCTCACGGAGCATGGTGGTCTTGCCTACCCCGGGACCGCCTAAGAGGAGAATGCTCTTGCCGGTCTGGACGAGGTCTTCAATAATCTTTATCGTGCCGAAGACAGCCCGTCCAACGCGGCAGGTAAGCCCGACGATGCGCCGTTTGCGGTTGCGGATAGCGGAGATGCGGTGCAGGGTGCGCTCAATTCCGGCCCGGTTGTCATCGCCGAAGCTGCCGATACGTGAGACGACGTAATCAAGGTCAGCTTCGTCGACCTCCTTGGGGTTGAGGACTACCTCTCGCGTAGGAAAGCGGGCTTCGGCGGGGCGGCCCAGGTCAAGGACTATTTCCAGCAGCTCACTGTTGTCACCTTGCTCACATAGCGGCTGGCGAACGTGCGGCGGCAGGATGTCAAGCAGAGCGTCCAGGTCATCGGTGATAACCTTTTGCAAAGGTGTTCCCCTGTTTAGGATTTGCTGCCTTCAGCGGCGATATCCAAAAAATACTGATGAAATCTCAGGTCGTCGGTCAGCTCAGGGTGGAAAGCAGCCGCCAGCAGTTTACCCTGTCTGGCGGCGACGATGGTACCATCGCCCAGTTTGGTCAGTACCTCGACTTTACCATTTACCTGCTCGATTAAGGGGGCTCGAATGAAGATACCGAGGAAGGGTTTTTCTCCCAGCACCGGTATAGCCAGTTCCGCCTCAAAGCTGTCCTTCTGCCGGCCGAAGGCGTTGCGTCTGACTGTGATGTCCATCAGCCCCAAGGGCTCGACGTCAGAGTCCGAGATTTCCCTGGCGAGCAGTATCATGCCGGCGCAGGTCCCGAATACGGGCAGCCCTTCTTTAGCTAGCCTTCTCACCTCGCCGGCCAGCTTATAGGTTGTTATCAGGTTGCTTATAGAGGTACTTTCTCCCCCCGGGATAACTAACCCGTCCATACCCTTAAGCTCCGAGGGCAGACGGACGGGCAGTGCTGCTACCTTTAGTTTGCGCAGCATAGCTATATGCTCGGCGAAGGCTCCCTGCATGGCAAGG
>DAOWDD010000019.1 GCA_030639215.1 Dehalococcoidia bacterium | reverse complement strand
TTCCTTCCCGTAACCATGCCCAGTGAGGAATCCCGCCGGGTACGGGTAACCGTAGAGCGGGGCAACATAGCGTATTCAGCAGTAACCCAGCCGCTACCGCCACCCCTGAGGAAAGGCGGTACCCTCTCATCAACACTCACCGAACACAGCACCCGGGTCTTACCCAGCTCTATCAGTGCTGAGCCTTCGGCAAACTCCAGGTAGCCGGGTATTATCCTTATCGACCGCATTTCGTCATAGGCACGTCCGTCAGCTCTTTTCACCTGAAATCTTCCTTCCTATCTTCAAATACTTTAGAGTATAACACCCTCAAGCCTGCCTCACAATTCGTTGAAGGAACACCACAGAGGATAGCAGTGTCTTAATAACCTCAGCCTCCGGTATCAGGGCTAATCGGACCGGGGTGGCCTAACCAGGAATACCGGACTGGGGGACTTCTGCAGCACCTTGGCGGCGACACTGCCGTAGGCCCACCGGCTCAACCCGGAGCGGCCATAGGTTGACATTACGATGATATGAAAAGGGTTCGTCTCCGCGTAGTCAATGATCTCCTCGGCAGGCTTGCCCACCCGTACCTCCACCCGTGCGCTGATTCCGCTATCACAAAGCTTATTCTTCACTCCTATCAGGTACTGCTCGCACTCTATCTTCTGCTTGGCTGCCGCACCCTTTGCATAGTCCCGCGGCATCACATGAACGGCGCCGCCGGGAGTGCCGAACCGGGCACTGGGAGGATAGTAGTCCAGCATAACGGTAGGTTCACAGACGATAAAAAGGACCACTTCCACCGGCCCAGCGCCTCGCTGTTTTACCAGCGTTTCAACGTGGGACAGCACGGACTCGGCAAGCTCCGAACCATCCAGCGGGACCAGAATCCTTCTCATCGGCCACCTATCATATGCGATTTGCTGGGAAACCCTGGCCGGAATAAGCAATACCGGGACACTTGATGCCTGCAGAACCTTTTCCGCCACGCTGCCCATAACAAAACGCCTGATACCGGAGCGGCCATGGGTCGCCATCAGGACCAGGTCGACTTCGCTCTCATCCACATAGCGCAAGATTTCCTCAACCGGGTCTCCCGCGGCATTCTCACCGCGCACCGACAGCAATTCACCTCCTATCTCGCCCCGGACATCTTCCATCTGACGCTGGACAACCTCAACCTTCTGCTTAATATAGGCCTGATATAGGGAGGCCCTTTTCCGCTCCTCCGGACTGCGGACGTGTAACAGGACCACCTCTATGTCTAACCTGGCAGCAAGCTCTTTGACATAAGGAAACACCACCTCGGAAAGCTCAGAACCATCCAGCGGGACAAGCATTCTCCTGTACATTTACCTTCCTCCTGTTAGATTGAATCGGCTACCTATTCCAGCCTTTTCAGGTTGAGCAGGTACTCCTTCAGCCAGCCCAGGGCAGCCCCGGCAGCCTCCATCCTATTCTGCTCCCGGTCTCCCGGAAAGTCGTGTTTTCGGCTATATGCCCCCGCTTTATCCGCCAACCCGATGTAGAACAGCCCCACCGGCTTCCCCGGGGCAGCGCCACTAGGACCGGCAATACCGGTATCAGCCAAACAAATATCAACGGCCAGCACCCTTCTCCCGCCCTGCGCCATCTCCCGGGCTACCTGCTCACTGACGACGCCATATCTGGTGATGGTGTCTTCCTTAACCCCAACCACCCCGGTCTTGACCTCATTACTATAAGAGATAATTGACCCCTTATAGTAGTCCGAGCAGCCAGGGACACCGGTTATCAGGTGTGAGAGCAGCCCCCCACTGGCTGATTCAACCACCCCCAGGGTCAGCCCTCTGCGGCGGAGGAGGTCGCCCACTTCTTGCGCCAGTCCGGCCAAAACCCGGCCCAAATCAGTCTCTCCCCAAAATATAGTGGCTCAAACTATAGACTATTTACCAATTTCGTGTTATTATCCAGACTTAGTATTTAGTATATAGCAACTAAGGGACTAAGATAAAGCTAAATAATTCTGCCAAAGAGCGCTCCAGAGCATTTGCTCAGCAAACAAGAAGGAGGTTATCTAAATGAGAACAGCAGCTATTGTTTTCGGTGGTCTTGCTGGGGTATGTGCCACCCTGGGTGGTCTTACCGCTGGAGGGGTCATCCCCACGCTACTTCCCGAATTCACCTGGATGTTCTGGCTTATTATGGGTGGAGTCCTTTTCCTGGCTTCTATCGCCTTTAGTACGGCAAGAAGAGGCGGGGAATAATAGCTCACTGCATTCACTCTATCCATTTTGGAAAACGAAGCTAAAATCTCACTGCGAGTCTACCCCAACGCCCCGAGAAACGAGGTGCTCGGCTTTGCTGATGGGGTGCTGCGGGTAAAGGTAGCAGCGCCACCGGTTAAAGGCAAAGCCAACAGGGAGTTGCTCGTTTTTCTCAGCCGGCTGCTGGGCATCAGTGAAAGAGCTCTCACTATCACCCGGGGACAGACCAGCCGCAACAAGACGGTAGCGGCCTGCGGCTTAAGCCACCAAGAAGCACTTAAGCGGATTCAGGATGTCTGCTGAGTCTTTTTTCTCCGGCGGCGACGCCAGTAAGTAACCCCGAGCACAGTACCCCAAATCGGGCTTAAGATACCAATCCAGATAAAGGCTGTCCCCAACCCCTGCCCGAAGGTGGTCAGGCCACGGATGGCGGCATTGAGCGACTCGCTGGCACTCCAGCCGGGGGAAACCAGCGGCCCCAGGCTAACCGCCGGGGTCAGGTTTACCGAAATCAGGCTCATCGCCGAGGTCTGCTCCAGATACTGCATCCGTCCCTTGAGTTGCTCTATCTCATAGCGTATCTGCGACAATGCCTCATAGATACTAAGGATGTCATCCACTTCCTCAGCCTGCTCCAAGAGGGCAAGATACTGGCCCTCGGTCGCCTCAGCGTTCTTCAACCGCGACTGAAGGTCAACATATTCCTCGGTTATATCCTGGGTGCTGGTGCTCTCTGAGGTTACCCTTACCGCCAGCGCCCTGAGCTCGACCAGCGCCTGGTCAAACTTATCGCTGGGAATACGAATAGAGATCCACCCCCTCATCTCCTCTTCCTCACCATAGATATTGGAGTTCACCACCCAGCCACCAAACCCTGCCGCCAGCTGCTCTATATCATCCCGGGCATTAGCTACATCTTCCACCACCAGCGAGATATCCCCGTTACGGACTATCATCCGCTCGGTCGGTATCACCACATCACCTCCCGAGGAGGGCTCTTCCATTCCCGGTGCCGCTGGCTTTGTTCCTTCCCGCACCGGCGCTGGCACTGGCTCCGGAAATGGCATTGCTTCGTACTCTCCCTCACCCGCACAGCCGTTAAGACCGGTAAGCAGCAGGGTAACCGGCAACACAGCCATCATAACTAAGGCCGACTTTTTCATAGCACAACCCCCTTCCCTTTTGGTAACAGAAATGAACCGGTTCGGGCTTCTACTATACCATAATGCCGCTATTTTGCAACACCTGTTATCGTGAATTATAATACTATAACGCCAGTGAGGCGAAAAGGTTAGGGTTAAAGCATAGAAGCCGTAGGCCTACCTCAATAATCAAGCAGGAAGACCTGCGTACTGGCAGGCAGACTTGACTTGGTAAAAGATAGCTTGGTATTGGAGGTAACCTCCTCTACCCCTATCTCCTTAAGGAACCTCGCCACCGGCTCAAGCTCCCGGTTGAGCGCTTCAGTCTGGTAGTGCATAGGAATCACTACCTTCGGTGCAAGCTGCCGGACTACCCCGGCAGCCATAGGGCCATTAATAGTGGACACCCCGCCTACCGGGACCAGCAGCACATCCACACTCTCCAGCTCCTCCGCCTGTTCAGCAGTAAGTACATGCCCCAGGTCACCAAGGTGACACACCGATACCTCATCTACCTCCATAAGATAGACGGTGTTTTTACCCCTGATACTGCCGTTCTCTCCGTCATGAAAGGCGGCTATCCCTATAATCAGGACGCCGTCAATCTCATACTCGCCCGGTCCGGTAACCAGCCTCGGCTCACCCCCAATACCCTGAACATAGGAATGCCCCGGGTGCTGGTGACTTACCGTTACAATACGGGCGCTGTGTTTGCCTAATGTGTAGCCCAGTTCAGGCGAATAAGGGTCGGTAATAACCGTGGTCTGCTTACCCTTAATCCTGAAACAAGAATGTCCCAGCCAGCTAATATCCATACTTCCGGTAATTTCCTCTCTTCTCTCAGTTATGGTAATGCCTGCTCAGCTACACATATTGTAGCAACAAGTCTCTTCCCCGTGCAACTCACTCTATACCATCCTGTTTCTCCACAATAAGGGACTAGCGTGATTTCTACCATACCCGCTGGCCTAACCAGATGCCGTAGGCGATGCATGCTATACTCAGCCCGGCAATTATCCACACGATAATGCGTGTACGTCTACTCACTTCTTTTCCTCAATCACATCGATAAGGACTTATATTCTGGGAATGCGCAGCCCACCGATTTAACACTCTTTTATACTCCATAATAATACCCCTGTCAATACACTCGCCCTCGTTGTTTCTGGCGAAGCACCATGCCATCACCCAGACCGACTTCCCCAAGACACCAGATACAGGTATGCAGAAAGCCAGCGAGGTGGTAAAATGGTAACTATGACAAAAGAGTCCAGTGAACAGATAGATGAGCTGTTTGTCGGTATCAGGCTTCAGCTGCTGCAAATCAGGCAAAGCGACCCGGAAATTGTCGAGGAGCTAAAGTCGCTACTGACCCAGCTTGAAGATTCCGTTGAATCACTGGTCATTGACTCACTGAGACTGAAGAGCCTGGAGAAGGCAGCAAAAAAGAAAAAAGTGCCCCGGGAAAGGGGTTCGTAATCTAAGTAGAATATATCCATCATTGTCCTAGCAGGAACAATCGAACGGGGGCAAGCGCTGGTATGCTCGATTTCTTCAAGAAGTTATTCAGAAAGAGAAAACCCGGTAGTAAGCCAGCGCAGGTTAAGCGTAGTACCCGGCTGGGGTGGCGGAAACGGATTACGAAGGTCAAGGTCAAAGAAAAACCAAGAATTCCCCGGATAGAGTGGTGGGACCAGTTTTCACTGAGGAGGAGGATCCTCATCATCGCGGCTGCGGTCGGGATCGGATTGGGGGCCTGGTTCGGTATTCAGTCTTATCAGCCGCCTCTTCCGATGTACAGTCTTAGCATCGCAGCAAACCCCGCTGGCGGCGGCAGCGTCAGCGCCAGTTGTGGCGGTGTCGTTAGCCCGATTCGCGCCAATTACCGTGATGGCAGCCCGGTAACCCTAACGGCCACGCCATCAGCAGGTTATGAATTCGGTTCGTGGGCCGGAGATGCCTCCGGGACAAGCCCGATGGTTACCATTACTATGGACGGAGATAAGGATATAACCGCCGATTTCCACGCCATCCGGTACACCTTATCGGCTTCAGTCAGTCCGCCTGAAGGCGGCCTGATAAGTGGCGGCAGTAGCACCTACGAGCCGGACAGCTCGGTGGCCCTGACAGCAACACCCTCCCCGGGCTATGAGTTCATTTCGTGGACCGGAGATACCTCCGGGACCAGCCCGGAGGTCACCGTTACGATGGACTCGGACAAGAGCGTAACTGCCAATTTTAGCATCGTCCGGTACAGGTTAGAGGTGTCAGTCAGTCCGCCTGAAGGCGGCATGCTAAATGCCGGCAGTGGCACCTACGAGCCGGGCAGCTCGGTAGCCCTAGTAGCGACACCCTCCCCGGGCTATGAGTTCATTTCGTGGGCAGGTGATGTCTCCGGAACCAGCCCGGAGGTTAGCGTTACGATGGACTCGGACAAGAGGGTAACCGCTAATTTTGAGACGATAGCACAGAGGATAGAGTATACCATGTCCGCCGGAGAAATCTCTGGCTCTGTCATTTCGTTTTCCAATGTATTAGACCGAGGCGGCATCATTGAAGGCTTTGTCGAGCTTACCGGAGAGTACAAGACCAGGGACCGTACTTTCAGGTGGAACTTCGAGATCATTAACCCGGAGGGGAGGCAGGAGGATATTTACCGGGGGCACTGGGTAAACAAAACCTATCATGACTTCAGTTTTACCGTGGCATATAACGGCACCTACAAAATAAAGGTCGACCACAACAGCCTGTATGACCTGTATCTGGTTATTGAAGTTAAGCCTAAAGGGTGGGAGAGCAGTAAGCCTTAATCAACCAGCCTTCACTATTATTGTTACCGAAGGTGGTATCATTTCTTGATAGGGTTAAAACAGTATCAGTTACCTGCTTTTCGTCAACTGGCAACTTGACCCTGAGTTCAATTCTACCGTCCTCAAACAACACAAACTCTTGGAGTAAGCTATTCAGTAACTCCTTTTTCTGGTCGGCGGATACATGATCGAAGCCGAAAAAGCGGAACCGGTCAAGTTCATGTAACTGAGCCTGGAACGCTTGCCACACCATATCTGAATTGGCTAGAAGATGTTCAGCCTGAGCAAGTTCTTGTTGCCAGTTTCTGAACTTTAACGCTGCCTATGAAGACTTGGCTTGGGAAATTGCCTGGGGAGCAGCTTCAAGAGCAACTGACGTGGGAAGTGGTAGGGTGGGGCGGACCAGCAAACATTCCTTAGAGAAAAAAGCAGAACTAGCCGTGGGAGCCTATATTCGGCACAACCATACCGACTATGCTGAACAATTAATTGAAGAAGGAGATGTTTGGTACCAAGAGATACGGGGGGATGTGGCAAGAAGGGTGGTTTTTTTCTTGGAAGAACATAGGTCTAATCCTGGTGATTGAGGGAATGTATTGTGTCCAATATATCGAAGACTAATTCCGCTGAGGTCGGGTGGATTATATGGACACCAAAACTTTCATGCTGCCGATAACCCGGTATGTAGTAGCCCCAGTCTTGCACATAAAATACAATAATCTTGTATCGTGGTGCTTGCTATGCTGTTATTGAAAGGGGTTACACCCAGGCTATGCTGAAACAGCCGAGGGACTCTATTACAAGATGTAGCTAATCTTGGGGGCAGACACACTCTGTGTCACTGCTAGATTAGTACCATGATCCGATGATCTTACTTGTTATTGACTCTAAAGACTCTAAATCAGGGAAGCGTTTATATGCAGTCAATGCGTCCCGAGGGTTAAAGTACTCCATGTCTTTCTTACTATAAATTTCACTTGCTATTCCGAGCGCTTCCTCTTCAATTTGACTAAGAATTTTCTCATCAGAATCTAGGGCTTTATATGCCTTAATTAGGCTATGCCAATATTTATATTTAACATCTTTCTGCTCAACATGTTTCAAGTGTCTAGCCTTGATTTCAAGCTCAATAGCACGACACAACAGGAAGTACGGTACAGGAGAAAATCGGTCAGGGCTTCGAAAATCTCTCTTACATTGTAGGTAGTCCGTAGCCCACCTATGAAACGCATCTGGTGAAATATTGACATCAAAGCCTTTGGGTCGAACTA
>DAOWDD010000142.1 GCA_030639215.1 Dehalococcoidia bacterium | reverse complement strand
GGGCAATCTCAATGCCCACCCCATCATCGGTGAGAATCGGGTTCCCGATGCCCAGGATGAGTGTTTCCATCTCTTGTCCTCTGTTTTCAGACAGCAATAACCTCTTTAACCTCAGGCAGCCTCTCTTTAAGGAGCCGCTCAATCCCCTGTTTCAGTGTCATCGCCGACATCGGACAGCCGCTGCAGGCACCCTTCAGTCTCACCTCTACCACGCCCTCAGTTACGTTTACCAGCTCGACATCACCACCGTCTGCCTGCAAAGCTGGCCTTATCTCCTCCAGAACCGCCTCTACCCTTTCCTTCATAAACTACCCCCCCCTTATTTCAATAACTCCACACAGGTATTCTTTATCGCCTCCGCCAGTTCATCCTTGATAGTCCTGGCATCGGACGGGCAGGCACTAATACAAACGCCACACCTCTTACATTTAAGCTCATCTATCGCCGACCTTATCTTATCCTCACTTTTCTCTATAGTGGAGGCTTCATAGGGGCATATTGCGACGCAAATCCCACACCCGCTGCACAGGTCTTCGTTGACCTCGATATCCGGTATCTCGGTCTGAAGCCCCAGTTCAACACACCCCTTACAACTCTTACAGGGACCACAGTAGAGACACCTCTTTGCTTCTCTAATTACTTCATCCAGGGCGAACTTTTTCTCAAACGGTTCGAAATTTAATCTCTCTTTGGCCGGAAGCCATTTTACCTCTGGCTGCAATTTATACTCAATACGCTTCGGGATGGAGGCAGTCTCGTATTCCTTTTCCTTCCTCCCTGTCTTCATATCCTCACCCTTGATATAGCGGTCGATGGACTCGGCTACGTCCAGTCCATCCCTCATCGCCTCCGAGGCAAAACCTATCCTCCTCACATCACCACCGATAAAGACCCCCTCCTTAAGGTTACTCGCCAGGGTGAGCTGGTCAATATCCAACCTACCCTGTTCATTGAGCAGGCCCTCCTGCTCGAAGAAGCTCCGCCGAGGGCCCTGGCCGATGGTGACCTGTAGGACATCGCCCTCCAGATATGTCACATCACTCAAGCTAAACTTGGGGTTGAATCTACCGTCCTCATCAAAGACTGAGGTACACCGGGGACACTTTATCTTCTTGAACTTGCCATTCTTGCCGATTATCTCCTCTACACCCCTGGAATAGACAATCTTTATCCCTTCTTCGGTAGCCCCTTCTATTTCTTCCGTATCAGCAGGGATGCCATCCATGGAGGACTTATCTTCATTCTCCAGACAAACCAGGGTTACCTTGCCACCCAGCCTTCGGGCAGTCCGGGCGACATCAAAGGCAACGTTGCCCCCGCCGACGACAACCACCTTCTTACCCTTATAGCGGTGCAGGGGGACATTCCCCTGAAGCACTTCGTAGAGGAGATTCAGTCCGTACATCACTCCTTCCAGGTCGGCGCTGGCCACCATTTCCCGCTCGAAGGTAAGGGGACGGGGTGACGGGGTGCCGGTAGCAACGAATATAGCCTTATAGCCTTCCTTCTTGAGATCGTCCAGTGTTCCGCCGCCATCACTTATCTCGGCGCCAAGCCTGACCTCAATATGAGCAATCCGGAGCAGGTTATCGATAACCGATTTAATCTCTTCCTGAGGAAGACGGTAGCGAGGGATATAGCCCATCGCCCCACCCAGCTTATCGCTCCTCTCAAAAATGGTGACCTGATACCCTCTTCTGCTCAATTCGTAGGCACACATTAGGCCTCCCGGGCCGCCTCCGACCACTGCTACCTTCTCTTTGGTCGGAGCAGGAAAAGCCGGTACCGTCTCAAGGTGCTTAATGTAGCGGTCGGCAATAAGCCGCACCATCATCTTCCGCCTTACGGCGCCAGTCTCGTCCTTGTAGTTGCACTGTTTCTCACAGAGCCCGCAAATATTGGCGCACAGCAGCGGGAAGAGAGGGTTCTTGCCAAAGATTTGGTCGCCGATCTTAATTATCTGCTCGGCAGCCGCATCGAGGTCCGGAGGAAGCAGGGCAATCATAATGTGACTGCGCTGGATGTCTTCTTCCAAAGGGCAGGCTACCTGGCAGGGGGACAAATATACCTTGCCATCGGCTTCACAGACTATTTCTTCAACCTTGCTCTTTTCATTCTGGGAGGCATCATTTACCATCTTACCCTCCTAATTTACTTTCTGGTTTGTTAATGCTACGGTTTTAACCAGCTATCCTCTTTTTAACCTCTTCACCAATTCTCCCTGAGGCCCGTAGACACTCACCTCAAGCGGCATTCCGCCGGGAAGGGAATGGGTGGCACAGGCATG
>DAOWDD010000081.1 GCA_030639215.1 Dehalococcoidia bacterium | reverse complement strand
GAATGTATAGTGTAAACTTTTATAATTATAAATTAATGGTTTCTTAGGCAAGATTACAGGGCGTGGATTTCTTTTCCGAAGGTGTGAACCCAGTTCTTTTTCAGAACCTCCAGGGCCTCTTCGGTTTTATCCACACCCACGATTATTATGGGCTGCCCGCTTGCTCCCCTGCCCAGATAGGGATAGAGATAGTGGACATTAATGTTGTTCCTTTTAAGAGGCTTGAGTACTGCTTGAAGGCCACCGGGATGGTCAGGCACCTCTACAGCTATTACGTCGGTTTCTTTTACCGAATAACCGTGGCTTCTCAAGACATTGGTGGTTTTCTCCGGGTCATCCGCCACAAACCTTACGGTACTGACGTCGGATGTGTCGGCTACGGAAATAGCCCTGATGTTTATCCCTTCGGCTCCCAGGTATTCGCTCACATCCAAGAACTTCCCCGGCACGTTATCAAGACTAATCGAAGTCTGTTTTACGCACATAACTTACCCCCGATTTTATAAAGCTTTCAGCATTCAGCGCTTGCCAGTATTCTGATGAAATTTTCTACGATTAGCAGAGAACCGAATTATACATATCCAGCTGACTGCTGATGGCTGACTGCTAACCGCTAACCGCTAACCGCTCATTAGACCAGATCATATCCTATCATCAGGGCCTTCTGGTTGATTGCGATCAGTTTCTGTTTTTTCTTCAAGGTGCTTTTTAGCTCCTCAATCACGCTCGAAACGGAAACCAGATTGCTTTTCTTGGTAAATGCTCCCAGCATAACCATGTTAGCTGATTTAGGGCTGCCCAGTTCTTCGGCAATGCTGTTTGCCGGCACCCTGACAATTTCAATATCGCCCCTGGGGATTTCAGCTTCAATCAGAGAGGAATTAATAAACAGCACACCCCCCGATTGAATCTGGTTTTGAAATCTGACCAGGGAGGGCTGGTTCATGGCGACAATGAAGTCCGGAGAGGAGGCAACCGGAGATGCAATCTCTTCGTCCGATACCGCAACCGTGCAGTTGGCAGTGCCCCCGCGGACCTCGGCGCCGTAGGATGGTAAATAGGTTACGTTCTTTCCCTCTAGCATTGCTGCCTGGGCCAGATTGAGCCCCATGGATAGAACACCCTGACCTCCAAAACCGGCAAATACTGTCTTAATCAGCATCGGTTTTTCCAGTTATGTCCTTGATTACTCCCAGAGGGAACTCCTTTGTCATCTCTTTGTCGATCCACTGCCACGATTCCAACGGGGTCATCTTCCAGTTGGTGGGACACGGGGAGAGTATTTCCACCAGGGAGAAGCCAAGACCGTCGATCTGGGACTGGAGCGCTTTTCGGATAGCCTTCTTGGTCTTTCTAATGTTGGCCGGGGAGTTGACCGCAGTTCGCTCGATATATACCGCACCCCTGACCAGAGCCACCATTTCGCTCATTTTTACCGGATATCCTTCAAGGTTTACATCCCGTCCGTAAGGGGTGGTGGTGGTCACCTGCTCTGAAAGGGTGGTTGGGGCCATCTGCCCGCCGGTCATTCCATAGACGGCGTTGTTGATGAAGATGGCGGTTATCCTCTCCCCCCGGTTGGCGGCATGTATGGTCTCGGCAGTGCCGATGGCGGCAAGATCGCCATCCCCCTGATAGGTAAACACCATTACCTCGGGATATGCCCTTTTTATACCGGTCGCCACCGCCGCCCCTCTGCCATGGGCCGATTCTGCCATGTCCACATCAAAGTAGTGGTAGGCGAAGACCGAGCACCCGGGCGGGGGTATACCGATGATCCTATCCTGCAGGTGCATCTCGTCAATGAGCTCGGTCATAACCCTGTGGACAATGGAATGCCCACATCCCGGACAGTAGTGGAAAGGAACCCTCTTTAACGATCTGGGTCGGGTGTAGACCTTTCTCATTTTGCCGACTTCAAACCCTTCTGATAATAATGGCGCGAGATTACGCGAGAGACCTCTGTGGGGGTGGGAATAACGCCTCCCGGCCTCCCGTAGAAGTAGACCGCTCCTTTACCTTCCAGTGCCAGTTGCACATCTTCTATCATCTGGCCCATGTTCATCTCAAAGACGAGGAAATCCTTTGTCTTTTTAGACAAATCCTTCAGTTTTTGGGAAGGAAATGGCCACAGGGTAATTGGCCTCAACATTCCCACTCTCAACCCATTTGACCTTGCATTCTTGATCGCCCCTTTAGCAATCCGGGCTGCTATACCGAAGGCAACGACTACTAGCCTGGCGTCTTCAACCATAAAGGCCTCGTAGGCGGTCTCTTCTTTCTTGATCAATTGGTACCTTCTGAACAAACTCCAGTTTATCTCCTCCAGCTCGGCGGGCTTTGAGGTGAAGGTCTTGATAATCCTGCTCGGTCGCCCTTTAGCCCCCCTCAGGGCATTGCTTCTTACCGGCAGTTCATCGGGAGCTTCATGCTTGAATTCTATCGGCTCCATCATCTGTCCCAGCATGGCATCCCCAAGAACAATTACCGGAACCAGATACTTGTCGGCCAGGTCAAATGCGCGGTGGGTGAGGTCTGCCAGCTCCTGCCCCGACGATGGGGCCAGAACTATGGTCCGGTAGTCACCGTGACCTCCGCCGCGGGTAGCCTGAAAATAGTCCGACTGAGAGGCGGATATGCTTCCCAATCCCGGCCCGCCTCTGGACATATTGATAATGACCGCGGGAAGCTCGCAGGCTGCCAGATAGGAGATTCCCTCCTGCTTCAGGCTGATTCCGGGGCTGGAGGAGGAGGTCATGGCCCTTGACCCGGCCAGGCTGGCCCCGTACACCATGTTTATGGCAGCAATCTCACTTTCTGCCTGAATAAAGGAGCAACCCTTCCTTCTGCTCAGGTGGGTAGCCATATATTCGGTCAGCTCATTCTGAGGGGTAATAGGGTAGCCGAAATAGCACTGACAGCCAGCCCGGATGGCTGCTTCTCCGATCGCGCTGTTACCATTCATGAGAACCTTAGTCACGGTAAACCTCTATCGCAACTTCCGGACATACCACAGCACAGATAGCGCAGCCGGTGCACCCGCTCTCACTATTTAACCGGACCGGTAAATAGCCACTGGCATTCAGTTTCTCTGATAGGTAAATCGCATCCTTGGGGCAGAACGGCATGCAGATCTGGCATCCCTTGCAGAACTCCTGGTCAATTTCGATATATCCCTTTGTCTTAGTCTCTGTCTTTCCCGAACTCATGAAAACCGCCTGCTAAAAAGCCCTTATTACAACTTTCAATTCTAAGGCTCTCGCGCCACATAGTCAATCACGCTTGATGGGAGGCTGGGGACATAGGTTTAGAGTCATTGGCAAGGGCATGGGAGAGGGATGTGCCCCCTTAGGGCACCAAGAGCGACTGCTTAAAAAGAGGTGCCCCGACTTTGTCGGGGCCGTGTGTCTCCCCGATATATCGGGGCAGCTAAAAAAAGTCCCCCAAGATTTAGGGATTTGGGGGCTGATTGAGACTGATTAAGCAGTATCCAAGAGTATGCTCGAAGGGCTAAAGCAGAAGGCAGGCTTGCCCTTAAACCCCCACACCTATCGCAGGACCTTTGCCTGCCTGTTATGCAAGGAAGGGGTAGATACTATGATCATCAAAGACCTGGTCGGGAGGGAATCATCAGAGATGGTGCAGCGATATGCTCGCTCTGTAAGCTTTAGTAACAGCCTGAGGTTTTACAAGGCGCTGTTGGGGTGAAATAAGCGACGGTATCCTGTTGGTTATATTCCCATATATTATGGTTAACCCCTATCCATCGCTTCGGCCTATCCATTGCTGTGCTTCACTTTCATCTGCTTGTATCCAGCCTTGCAATCAGGGAAGGGGCAAGTGAGACAATCAGGGTGACGGTCG
>DAOWDD010000167.1 GCA_030639215.1 Dehalococcoidia bacterium | reverse complement strand
CGGCGCCAGCTCTACCGCCAGGTAGCGCACCAGGGCCTCAAGGGTTGCCTTGGATACCCCTATGGCGATGTAACCGGGCCAGACCAGTTTCGAGCCCAAACTGGTGATGGCGACTATTTTACCACCCCTCCCCTCCATCAGTCCAGCCGCCCGCTGGGTGCCGAGGAGAAATGCCCTGGCCTTGATGTCCATTGTCCACCCCCAGACCTTGGCATCCAGGTCGAGTGCGGAACGGGGCAGACCGGAGGCGGCATTACTAACGAATATATCCAGCCGGCCGAAGCTGGAGGCAATGGTATCGAACATCTCATTTAGCTTCTCCGGGTCTCCGACATTGGCCCGGATAACCCTGGCGGTTACGCCGAGTTTTTCGATATCCCGGGCCGTCTGCTCGGCGGCTTCGTGCTGGCGGAAGTAGTTGACGATAACATCTGCCCCCTCTTGGGCCAACCGCAATGCTATTGCTCTACCAATGCCGCGAGAGCTACCGGTTACTAAGGCAACCTTACCTTTAAGCATCTATTTCTTATCAGCTACACGCGCCTCAACAAAAGAAACAAAATCACCGAAATTCTTGAACTTCTGGGCCTCTTCATCAGGAATCTCGATGCCGAACTCATCTTCCAGGGCCACCAGCACCTGCACCATATCCAGAGAATCGGCCTTCATATCCTGGAAGGTAGCCTCAGGAGTAAGGGTTTCCCGGTCACAATGCACAATCTTGACAATAATATCCTTGATGGTTTCCTCAGCAGCAGACATAATAACTCCTTTCCCTAATTAATATGTTAATTGGTATGTTCTATCACCCTGCTTAACTCTGTCTTCAGACAGCCCACCACACCCCTCTCTACCGCCAACCTGGCCTGACCCAGCTTTGTGGTTACCTCCGCAGCCTGACTGTGACCATGTATCTTAAGCACTACCCCATCGATACCCCAGATGAGGCCGCCGCCGACGCTGTCGGATAAGACCAGCGATTTCAGCAGACCCTTAATCCTCCCTTTTAGAAGCCGCCCAATCAAGGGATGACTCTTCATCCTGCTTTTGAAATAACCGTCCATAGCACCGATAGAGCCTTCACAGAGCTTCATAATAGCATTGCCGACAAAGGCATCACAGACAATAACATTGGCATCCCCGGCAAGAACACCATTACCCTCGACATTACCGATGAAATTCAAGCCGCTCTCTTTCAAGAGCGCGTAGGCCTCCCTGACCACCCGATTGCCCTTACCCTCCTCCTTACCGACATTCAACAGGGCTACCGTGGGATTGGGGATATCCAGAAACATTCTAGCATAAACAGTACCTATGATGGCAAAGGTGAGCAGGTGCTGCGGTTTACAATCCATATTGACACCAAGGTCGAATATCGCTGTCCTGGGAGCAAGACCGCTTAAGACCCCACCGATGACCGGGCGATCTATTCCGTCTATCATACCGAGGGACTGCAGAGCACTGGTAATCAGTGAGCCGGTAGCAGTAGCCCCGAGCAGGCCGTCCACCTCACCTTCCCTTACTATCCTGGCGGCTACCGAAATTGAGGATTTG
The DNA here is from genome assembly GCA_030639215.1 of Dehalococcoidia bacterium. Taxonomy (GTDB): domain Bacteria; phylum Chloroflexota; class Dehalococcoidia; order Dehalococcoidales; family UBA5760; genus UBA5760. Next base: position 281 of record DAOWDD010000167.1, on the reverse strand, counting down.
GGATTACGGCGAACTACCAGGGCCGGGTTTTTTTCTTCCTTGATGAAACTATCGGCATTAACACAGCTAATCGGTAGACCAGAAACACTATACTTAGCCAGCTCTGCTTCCAGGACATTGAGAGGACCGACCAGTACCGGTTCGACATCCCCCTTCTCAGCAGCAGCTACGGCGCCCTTCACTATCTCCCCAGGGGCATAATCACCACCCATTGCATCAACGGCTATCCTTACTCTACGTCTGGTATCAGCCAACAAGAGCCCCCTTCTCTTCACCCCTGG
>DAOWDD010000153.1 GCA_030639215.1 Dehalococcoidia bacterium | reverse complement strand
TGGTGCCGGCAGGGAAAAGAGGGCTGGCTTCGGGAGTAAAAAACCTGGTCGACATACTGGGTGGGATTACCTTCGTCTGGTTGGTAGGCCAGCTAATGGGCAACTACTCTCTCGGGCAGGGAAGCCAGTGGCTATGGTTGAGCCTGGGTATACTGGCCGCCGCCTTCCTGGGCACCATGGTCTTTACCATACTGAAGGTCAAGGAGCCGCCTGGAGCCGGCAGACCCAGGCTGCCTTTCCTGGCGATGCTGTCGAAAAGCTTCAGGATTGATACCAGGGCAAACCCCGATTATATCCGTTTCCTGCTCTCCCGTCTCTTTTTTGTTATCCCTCTGACCACCTTTCAGGTATTCGGCTTATATTTTTTCCGTGATGTCGCCGGTGTTGCCAATCCCGCCGCGGTGATGGGCAACTTTATCCTGGTCTCCGGCGGCTGTATGCTGGCGGCGACCTACCCCGCCGGCCGCCTCTCGGACAGGTTAGGACGGAGGCCAGTCGCCCTCGTCTCGGGAATTATCGGTGCTACAGGGATTGCGCTCCTGTTCTTCCTTCACAGCTACCACCTGATGCTACTTTCCTCCAGCCTGATGGGGATTGGCTTCGGCGGCCTGATGAGCAGCAACTGGGCCCTGGCGGTAGACCTGGTGCCCAAGGAGGAAGCCGGGAAATATATCGGCTTGACCAACCTGGCTACTGCCGGCGGCTCGGCGCTGGCCCGCTTAAACGGACCGATGATTGACTTCTTTAACGCCCGCAGCCCCGGCTCGGGCTACTCAGCTATGCTCCTAACAGCCTTCATCTCTCTTATTGCCAGCTCAACGCTGTTATGGAGGATTAAGAAAAGGTAGGGATGGTATCCATCCCTGAGCACCGGCAAAGGCTATCGCTCCGTAGGCCAGGGTCCTCCCCGCCAGGCACGCCAGGTAGAATTTCCACAGGGGAAAGCGCAGGGCACCGGCCGCTATCCCAAAGAGGTCAAAGGGGAAAACGGGCACCAGGTTGAAGCCAAAGATAACCCCAAAGCCCCACTTCTTTATCCACCTCTGTACCCGGTCATAGGTCTTCCGCTTCTCCAGCTTCAGAATTGCCCGGCCGCTGTACCCCGCCATATAACTGGTCAGCTCCCCAACAGCAGCCCCGCTGCCGCCAGCCAGTCCGATAAGGGCAGGATGCAAACCAGGAATGGTGCCCAGACCGAAATAGATCCAGAAACTGGGGATAGGGACAAGAACAGTGGCGTTCCAGAGCATACTGCCCAGGAAAATACCGGGGTAGCTTAAGGCGCCGAGTTGGGTAATGCTATCCCGATACCGGAAGATGATAACCGTAATGACAACCACGGTGGCGATACCCAGAATCGGAAGGACTCTTCCCTTCAGGACTGTCTCCAGCCAGTCCTTCTTCTCGCCAGGCTGCTTATCACGACTAAATATACTGCGCATTTGGTCTCTATATTAGCATATTAGAGAGGGGAGAACGCAAAAGGGAATGGACGGGTTAAAGAAACTAGAGTGAACCCTATTAAACTGGACTGAATCAGGTCACACTGATGTGTTATCCTGGCATATTCTCGTGGGCTCTGGTACCTTAACCCCTAACCCCTGGTTTCGAAATCTAAACATTTTCTAAACATCTGCAAAGTACCCCCAAAATACCTTGAAAAAGGGGTACTGGGGGAGTATAATCCCCGACACTGGAGGTATCCACGCGGTAGTCTTCATAGGAGGATTGGGGAATAACCCTTGAATACACGTGTTGGTATAGCAGCCGGGCATTGGAGCCGGTCAGGTAGACATAGACGAATTGCCCAGACAGGTAGCCGAGCACATCGCCCGTACTTCTGCTACGGATTGACTTGCTACTGTGGTTAGAATATTATCTGAAGCGGGGTGGTAGCTATGAAGATACTGATAGTCGAAGATAACGAAGACAGCCGTAATCTACTGGCGGAAATAGTCCGCGCCTATGGTCATGAGGCAATTACTACGGCTGACGGGGCTGAGGCACTGGAGCAAGCCCTGGTGCAGCCCCCGGATATGGTTGTCTCTGATATCCTGATGCCCAATATGGACGGCTACC
>DAOWDD010000143.1 GCA_030639215.1 Dehalococcoidia bacterium | reverse complement strand
GGGGGTACCGGCCCATGATGAGCGTGACTTTGCCTTCGCCAAGAAATATAATCTGCCGATAGAGGTGGTCATCGCTCCGGCCGACTGGCAGGGTGGGGAGCTGGCCGAAGCCTACACCGGGCCGGGTGCCATGGTCAATTCAGGACGGTTCGACGGGCTCTACGGCGAGCAGGGCAAGGAAGCCGTCTGTGATTCCCTGGAGGAAGAGGGGTGGGGAAGGAGGGCGATAACCTACCGGCTGCGTGACTGGCTTATTTCACGCCAGCGCTACTGGGGAGCGCCCATCCCCATTATCTACTGTGAGCAGTGTGGTATTGTGCCTGTCCCGGAGAATGACCTGCCCGTCCTGCTGCCGGAGAACGCCGAGTTCAGGCCTACCGGTGAATCACCCTTAAAGTACTGCGAGGAGTTTATCAATACCACCTGCCCCCGCTGCTCATCTCCAGCCCGGCGGGAGACCGACACGATGGACACCTTTATGTGCTCCTCGTGGTACTTCCTGCGCTACGCCAGCCCCAATGACGATACGGCCCCCTTTGCCAGCGATAAGGTCAGCTACTGGCTGCCGGTCGATTTATATACCGGCGGCGCCGAGCATGCCGTTATGCACCTGTTCTACGCCCGCTTCTTTATCAAGGCGCTTCGAGATATGGGCCTGGTTGATTTCGCCGAGCCGTTTAAGCGCCTCTTTAATCAGGGTATTATTATCGCCGGGCACCACAAGATGAGCAAATCGCGGGGCAATGTGGTCAACCCTGATGACTATGTCTCCCACCTGGGGGCTGACGCCATCCGCGCCTACCTGATGTTCCTCGCTCCCTGGGAGCAGGGTGGCGAGTGGGATGACAGCGGCATCAGCGGCATCAGCCGCTGGTTTAACCGGCTGTGGGGCCTGGTGCTTAAGGAGTATCGCTACTGCGGTAAGCCCGGTGCTGATAGAGAGAAGGCGGAGGAGGAACTCTCCCGTATCACCCACCAGACCATAAGGAAGGTAACCAGCGACCTGGAGCGGATTCACCTGAATACTATGATATCCGCCTTAATGGAGTTTACCAACCACCTGGGCCGGGTAAAGGAGACCGGTGCAGTCACCCCCTCCGCCTGGGCGGAGGCTATAAAGGCCCTCCTGCTGCTCTTAGCCCCCACCGCCCCCCACCTCACCGAGGAGCTGTGGCAGCGGCTGGGCTATCCCTACAGCATTCATAACCAGCCCTGGCCCGAATGGAACGAGGAGCTGGCCCGTGATGAAGAGGCTACCCTGGTCGTCCAGGTCAACGGCAAGCTGCGCGATAGGATTACCGTCCCGCTATCCATTACCGAGGCAGAGGCTAAGAGCCTGGCGATGGCAAGCCAGCGGGTAAAGGCCTACCTTGAGGGCAGGGAGCTGCTCAAGACAATATACGTCCCGGGCAGGCTGGTCAACCTGGTGGTGAGATAAGGATTAAGGAGGGCGATATGAGGCTGGCGTTCATCGGCGGCGGCAATATGGGGGAAGCGATGCTAGCCGCTATTCTGGAGAAGGGACTCAGCACAGCAGAGAATGTTACCGTTAGTGATATCAGCGAGCCCCGCCGCCGGTACCTCAAACAGAAGTACGGCATTACCGTAACCGGTGATAACCGCCAGGCGGCAGTCGAAAGCGACGTGGTGGTGCTGGCGGTTAAGCCGCAGCAGTTTGCCGAAGCAATGAGCGGACTCAGCGGCCGGCTTCATGCGGCGCAGCTGGTGCTGTCCATTGTCGCCGGCGTCGGAACCGGCACCCTGTGCCGCGCGCTTGGTCATAGCTGCCTGGTCCGGGTGATGCCCAATACCCCGGCCCAGATTGGTGAGGGCATCAGTGTCTGGACAGCCACCGCAGAGGTAAGTAAGGAGCAGAAGGCTCAGGCCGCTGCTATCCTCGGTGCGATGGGCAGGCAGGTCCGCGTTACCGATGAGCGGTACCTCGATATGGCGACGGCGGTGAGCGGCAGCGGTCCCGCCTACGTCTTCCTCTTCACTGAAGCGCTGACCAGCGCCGCTGTAGATATCGGGCTTCCTGATGATATGGCGAGGGAGCTTGCCCTCGAGACAGTCCTGGGTTCGGCGCGGTTCATGCAGGGTTCGGATAGGCCGCCCGCCGAACTGCGCCGGATGGTCACCTCCCCCGGCGGCACCACCGCCGCGGCGCTGGCCCGTCTGGAAAATGGGCAGTTCACCGAGCTCATCAAGCAGGCGGTTAGGGCAGCCTACGAGAGGGCTAAGGAACTGGGAAACTAGTAAGGAATAGCCTTCCTCGATTC
>DAOWDD010000023.1 GCA_030639215.1 Dehalococcoidia bacterium | reverse complement strand
TTTTTACCTCCACAATGCCAGCATCGATGTCTACTCTTCATCGGCAGTTTATCAGGCTCTCACCGATTGCCTGCTGAACGGCAGGCTCTATCCTGACTTTCTGAAAGAACCCGAGCCGAACCCCACCGTCAAGTTCACTACAGTGGAACCGTACCAGACCTATCAAATTGGAGGCTACAGTGTCCTGACCACCAAATCAAATCACTCGGTAGTAACGCTTGGCTACCAAGTTACCTCAGTGGATGGTAAGACACTGTTCTATACCGGGGACACCGGGCCGGGACTGGAATGCTGGCAGCAGGTATCGCCAAAGCTACTGGTTATTGAGGTTATCGGCTCAAACAGATACGAGGCCTTTGCCAGAGAAAAGGGGCACCTCACCCCCTCCCTCCTGGAGCAGGAGCTGGCCACTTTTCGAAAGCTTAAGGATTACCTGCCACAGGTAGTTCTGGTACACCTGTATCCTGATTTAGAGGAAGAAATCAAGGCCGAAATAGACGGGGTCATCGAATCCTTAGGTCACCCCATTACCATCGCCTATGAAGGAATGCAGATTGACCTGTAAGGCTACCTGACGGCCGACGGCATCAAATACAGAGCCTGCCCGACCAAGAAAACTTCACTCCTTCTCACCATCAAGAACAGCCAGGATTAAGCCAAGCAATCACCGGAGACAAGGGGAAGAAGAATAATAGATAGTCCGAAATTCATTGTCGATGCCAATGTGGGTAAGCTGGCCAGGTGGCTGCGAATGGCAGGGTACGATACCCTGTTCTTTAACGGCAGCAATGATTCCCAGATGATAGCCATTGCTAAAGACGAGGGCAGGGTGATACTGACCAAAGATACCCAGATTATGAAAAGACGAGTGGTGACCAGCGGGCGAATCAAGGCCATCCTTATTCGAGGTGATGAGTCCGAGCGTCAGATGCTCCAGGTAATAGATACACTGGGACTGAGTTCCTTCTTCAATCCGTTCACCATCTGCCTGGAATGCAACCAGCCCCTGATGGGAAAAAACAAGCCCCAGGTGAAAAGCCGGGTACCCCCCTATGTCTTTCGAACCCAGGACCAGTATATGGAGTGCCCTAACTGCCATCGACTCTACTGGAGGGGGACCCACTGGCAGGCAATGACAGAGAGGTTAAAGAAATTCAGCCATCATTCCACGGAAAGCCTCTAATTCTTGACCCACAAAATCAAAATATATTAAACTTTTGTGATACGAGACAAGAATATTTATGGAAAAGGAGGAAGAATGAAACCAAACGTTTTTGTGACCAGAAGTACTATCAAGCACATTGCCCCGGACGATTACAGTCAAATGGAGAAGGAGTGCGAGTTGGAGGTATTTCCCCTTGACCGGATTATCGAAAAGAGCGAACTGATGGCAGGGGTGAAAGATAAGGACGGCGTCCTCATTTCTGTCGGCGACCCCTTCCTTGACAAAGAGATAATTGAGGCAGGAAGCAAACTGAAGATAATCGCCAGTATCGGTGTCGCCTTCAGTCATATTGATATTGAAGTGGCTACGGCGAAGGGAATCTTTGTCGCCAACACCCCCTCCCAGGATATTGCCAGCGCCGTAGCGGAAGCGACCTGGGCGCTACTGCTGGCGGTAACCAAACGAATCGTTGAGGGCGATAGGGATGTCAGGGCCAGGCGATTTCTCGGCTGGGGACCAGCCGACTACATCGGAGCCGATATTCCGGAAGGAACCCTGGGCATCGTCGGTTTCGGTAGAATCGGCAGGAAGGTAGCCAAAATGGCCCGGGGATGGGACTTAAGGATTCTATATGCTGATGAAATTCCGGCCGACCCGGAGACAGAGAGGGAACTAAAGGCGAAAAGGGTCCCCTTAGAGACACTGCTTAAAGAGTCTGATTTTGTTACCCTACACTGTCCTCTAATCCCGGGGAAGACCTTCCACCTCATCGGAGAGAAGGAGTTTTCCCTGATGAAACCGACCGCCTATCTGGTCAACGTAGCCCGAGGGCCGGTTATCGACGAAAAGGCGCTGGTGAAATTCCTCAAAGAAAAACGAATAGCCGGAGCCGCCCTCGACGTTTTTGAGAACGAACCCGCTCTATCCGAAGGCATGGCTGACCTCGACAACGTAGTGGTTACACCACACCTGGCTAGCGCCACCTGGAGGGCCAGAAGATCGTACGTCTCCCTAGCTATCCAGAATCTATTAGCCGCACTGCGGGGAGAGGTCCCACCGAACCTGGTAAATGAGGAGCTAAGGAAATAGCGGACTGATAAAGGGCCGGACCCGGGTCCGGCCCTTTCTTTATTTCTGGGGATACCTGAAACCACGACCAAAAGCTTACCCCAAACCACCTCCCCAGGTCAGGCCACTCCTTTCCTGGCAGTACTGTACTAACCTTATGTCAAGTAACCCCCGGAATGAATTGCCATGCATAGAGATTTGACCCCCGCTCGGAATATTGCTACACTCAAATTGTCAACAATACCTCAGGCAGGCTACTTTGTACGAGAGGAAGCACTGTGAAAATTCTAACCGCTAACCAGACACGTCAAGCAGACCAGGACTGCGCCAATATCGGCTTACCGGCGGACAAACTTATGGAGAACGCCGGGGCAGCAGTCGCTGAGGAAGTTAGAAAGATCCTAGGCGCCGTTAGTGAAAAGGCTATTCTTGTCCTAATCGGACCGGGAAATAACGGCGGGGACGGACTGGTTACGGCTCGCCACCTTCAGGACTGGGGAGCTGAGGTCACCCTCTTCCTCTTCAGCGAAAGACCACCGGATGACCCAAACCTCAAACTGGCCCGGGAACGCAGTATAAACTGTATTGACGCCACCAAGGAGGCAGCCCTGGACAAACTGGCGGAACTGCTGCCATCAACCAGCGCTGTTATTGATGCTATGTTTGGAATCGGCAGAATTCGCCCGTTTCACGGCGACCTGAAGAAGACCCTGGATGTGATTAACCAGGCTAAGAGGCCCGGGCTTCGCATCATTGCGGTGGACTTACCTTCGGGTCTGAACGCCGATACCGGAGCGGTCGACCCTTCCTGTCTCTATGCCGACAATACTATTACCCTTGCCTTCCCCAAAATCGGTTTATTCAAATCCCCCGGGGTGGAAAGGACCGGCAGGATAACCGTAGCTGATATCGGCATCCCTGCCTACCTGGCGGAGCAGGCAACTGATGAGCTAATCACCGCTGATTGGGTCAGGTCGGTTCTACCCCGGCGCCCGCTTAATGCTAACAAGGGGACCTTTGGCAGGGTCATTGTCGTTGCCGGCTCCAACAACTATATCGGCGCAGCCTACTTAGCCTGCAGCAGCGCAATGCGCGTCGGGACCGGACTGGTAACGCTGGCGACGGCGACCAGAATACAGTCTATTCTCGCCGCCAAGCTGACTGAAGCAACCTATCTACCACTACCCGAGTCCCACCCCGGCATCATCTCCCCGGGCGCAGCCAAGCTGATACACCAGAACCTTAACGGCTATAATGCGCTGCTTCTGGGCTGCGGGCTGGGACAAAGCCAACCGGTAATAAAATTCATCGAGGACCTACTCTTGAGAGTACGAGCAGTGCCGTCACCTCTCATTCTGGATGCCGACGCCCTCAATATCCTGGCCAGAGTCCCGAACTGGTGGCAGCGGTTAACCGGCGACGCTATCCTTACTCCGCATCCCGGTGAAATGGCCAGACTGGCTGGAGTCACGGTAGACGAAGTGCAGTCAGACCGGATAGGCATCACGAAAGGACTGGCCCGAAAGATGAATAAAACAATTGTCCTTAAAGGGGCCTGTACCGTTGTCGCCACACCGGATGGCCGCACCGGAATCAGCCCGGTAGCCAATCCGGGACTGGCATCAGCCGGCACCGGCGACGTCTTGAGCGGGATTATCGCCGGACTGGTAGCGCAAGGGCTCTCATTCTTTGATGCCGCCGCCGCCGGTGTCTTCCTCCACGGGGAAGCCGGTGAGATAGTCAGGTCCCGGCTGGGCGATACCGGTATGATTGCCAGCGACCTTCTCCCGGTACTACCACTGGTTATCAAGCAACTAAAAGAAGAGTAATTCAGACTACTATCTGTACCTTGATAATAAGAAGGGCTGAACAGACAAAATGCTATTAGCTATTGATATCGGAAATACTGATACCACACTGGGGGTCTTTGAAGACGTGAAGCTTCGGGCTACCTGGCATATGGCGACAAATATTCACCGTATGGCGGATGAGTATGCTGCCCTCCTGCTTAACCTGCTGCGCCACCAGAACCTGGATACGCCTGATATTACGGCGGTAGCCATGTGCAGTGTCGTCCCCCCGCTGATAACCACCTATGAGGACCTGTTTCAGCGCTATTTTCGCCTCTCGCCATTGGTAGTAGGCGCCGGGGTCAAGACCGGGGTCTCTATACGTATAGACAACCCCAGAGAGGTTGGCGCCGACCGTATCGTCAATACCGCCGCCGCCCACCACCTCTATGGCGGCCCCATCATCGTTACCGACCTGGGGACGGCGACTACCTTCGACATTGTGTCCAGGGAAGGCTGCTACCAGGGAGGAGTGATTGCCCCGGGGATAAATACGGCAGCCGAGACCCTGTTCATGCAGGCAGCAATGCTGCCCCGGGTGGAATTAACCCATCCCAAACATGCTATCGGCACCAGCACTGTTACCGCGATGCAGTCAGGGATTATTTTTGGCTACGTGGCACTTATTGAAGGTATGATTGCTCGCATCCAGCAAGAGCTAGGAGAAAAAGCCAGGGTGGTGGCTACCGGGGGCTGGTCCACGCTTATGGCTAAAGAAACAGCGGTATTCGACGTGGTAAACCCCAACCTGACACTGATTGGGCTAAGGCTCATCTACCTGATGAACCGGGCTTGAACTATCCAGCAAGGAGAAAAATGCTAACCGGGAAGACTGTAGTATTAGGCATAACTGGAAGTATCGCCGCCTACAAGGCTGCCGAGCTTGCCAGCAGGCTGACCCAGGCAGGAGCCCGGGTTGAGGTAGTGATGAGCGAATCAGCGACAAGGTTCGTAAGCCCTCTGACCTTCCGCAGTCTCACCGACCGGCCGGTAGTAACCAGTATGTGGGAGGCCAGTTCCGAGTTCAGTGTTGAGCATGTCGCCCTGGCTGAGGCTGCTGACATCGTGGTTATCGCCCCGGCTACCGCCGATATCATTGCCAGGCTGGCGGTCGGCATTGCCGACGATATGATTGGCTGCACCGTACTGGCGACTAAAGCGCCGGTTATACTGGTGCCGGCGATGAACGTTAATATGCTCCATAACCCGGCTACTCAACACAACCTGGCTGAACTCAAAGCCAGGGGCTTTACCATTGTTGAACCTGTCTGCGGCCGCTTAGCCTCAGGCAGAATAGGTGAAGGGCGCCTGGCCGAAACAGAGAAAATCATCGCCAGCATAAAGCAGATATTGAGTAAAGGTAATGACCTGGCGGGAAAGCATATTGTGGTTACCGCCGGCGGCACTCAGGAGCCGATTGACCCTGTCCGCCATATCGGCAATCGCGCCTCAGGTAAGATGGGGTATGCTCTAGCCGAAGCGGCCAGGGACAGAGGAGCCACCGTATCACTGATTACCGCCCCCACCCTGCTGCCCAAACCAGCAGGTATAGCTGTCACCCCAGTCAGGACCACTGCCGAGATGAAGAAGGCAGTAGCCAGGTCAGTAGCCCAAGCGGATGCCCTGATTATGGCAGCCGCCGTCTCCGACTACCAGCCGAGGAAGGCAACCAAGGCCAAGATTAAGAAAGAGCATCCCAGCCTGAACCTGGAGCTAATCAGGACACCGGATATCCTGAGTCAGGTAAAGGGCAACTTCCTCAAGATCGGCTTTGCCGCCGAAAGTGAGAATGTAATCGCCAACGCCAGGCAAAAACTGGTAAAGAAGCAGCTTGACCTGATAGTTGCCAATGACATCACCGATGCCGGGAGCGGCTTCGGCGTCGATACCAACAAGGTAACCATCATAGACAAACAGGGCAATGAGGAAGCCCTGCCCCTGCTCAGCAAGAGAGAGGTGGCGGATAGAATACTGGACAGAGTGGCTAAGCTTATTTAGCTCTATTAGCGGGGGAGGGCGAGAAATTACCCCCTTTGAGACGCTGACTAAACGTGAGATAAGGTAACTATGGCAGAACCAGCAAGGATACAGGAAGAGATGCCCAAGGCATATAAACCGGGTAAGGTTGAGTCTAAGTGGTACCAGTTCTGGATAGAGAAGGGCTACTTCACAGCAAAGATAGACCCCAAAAAGAAGCCCTTCGTTATTATTATGCCCCCACCCAATGTTACCGGCGAGCTTCATATCGGGCATGCGTTGACCGCTATCCTGGAGGATATCATGACCCGCTGGCACCGGATGAAGGGCGATCCGACACTGTGGCTCCCCGGCTTCGACCACGCCGGCATCGCTGCCCAGGTCGTGGTAGAGCAAATGCTGACCGAAGAAGGACTGGACCGCCATCAACTGGGGCGGCAGAAATTCCTGGACAGGATGTACCGGTGGGCAGAGAAGTGCCGCCAAACTATCAGTGAGCAGCACCAGAGGCTGGGAATTTCCTGTGATTGGAGCCGGGAGCGCTTCACCCTGGATGAGGGGCCGAGTCGAGCTGTGCGCACCGTCTTCGTCCATCTCTACGAGAAAGGTCTAATCTACCGGGGGGAAAGGATTATCAACTGGTGCCCCCGCTGCGCCACTGCCCTCTCCGACCTCGAGGTTGACCACAAAGATGTCACAGGGCACCTATACTATGTCAACTACCCCCTGGCGGAAGACGACCATAAGTTCATCACGGTTGCTACTACCCGCCCGGAAACAATCCTCGGCGATACTGCCGTAGCGGTCAACCCCAATGACGAGCGGTTTAGCGATATACTCGGTAAGAAGGTCATCCTTCCCGCAGTGAACCGGGCAATACCTATCCTGGCTGACGAGGCAGTTAACCCTGACTTCGGCACCGGTGCCGTTAAGATTACCCCGTCCCACGACCCGGTTGATTTCGAGGTTGCCCGGCGGCAGGGATTGGAAGAAATAAATATATTAAACCCCGACGCCACCATGAATGAAAATGCCGGTCCCTATAAAGGACTTGACCGTTTTGAAGCCCGTAAAGCAATATTGAAAGACCTGGA
>DAOWDD010000096.1 GCA_030639215.1 Dehalococcoidia bacterium | reverse complement strand
GCGTCTGCGTATTGATTACCCGGAGACCTTAGGCTTGAGGGCACAATTCCAATTGTGTCCAGTCAATATGCATAATGCGGCGAGCCATCAGTCCCCCCTGGAAATAAAGGCCCTAACCCTGCGCTCAAAGATACTGCGTTCAAGGAGGACCTGACGCCGGCACTTAAGGCACCTGACCCCGATATCAGCCCCGAGCCTGACCACCTGCCACTCGTAGCTGCCACAGGGGTGCTTCTTCTTAAGGCGAACCACGTCACCCAGTCTTATTTCGATAGCCATTCTGCCTGTCCCAAGGAATCAAGGTAGGCAGGAATTAATCTGCTCGCGCAGTGAGGAAGCCGCCTGCCGTGCTGCTTCAGCGAAATCATCTTCCGCTGAGGCATATATTATCTGTCGCGATGAATTGATAACCACCCTCTCACCCCGGGCATCGACCCCGTAACGGACTGCCAGGGTAAGGTCACCGCCCTGGGCACCGATGCCCGGTATCAGGAGAGGCATATCGGGGTGGGCCTCCCGAATTAACTTCATCTCCGCAGGATAGGTAGCGCCGACCACCAGACCGATATTACCATACCTGTTCCACTGGCTAGCCTTTCGGGCAACGAGCTCAAACAGCGAGCAGCAGCCCGGTTCTGCCCCCTCACAGCGGAGTGACTGGAAGTCCAGAGCGCCGGTATTTGATGTCCGGCACAGGACGAACACCCCTTTGTCTCTGTAGTTAATGAAGGGCTCTATTGAGTCAAAGCCAAGGTAGGGGCTTACGGTGGCGGCATCACAGCTAAGGTTATCAAAGATAGCCTTAGCGTAGGCCCTTGCCGTATTACCGATATCACCACGCTTAGCATCAGCGATGACCGGTATGCCATCAGGGACGTACCGGATAGTATGTTTCAGGGCATCGAACCCCTCATCAGCCAGGGCCTCATAGAAAGCAAAATTGACCTTGTAGGCGCAAACCAGGTCAGCGGTAGCCTCTATAATCGCCCGGTTAAATTCGAAGACACCCCTATTTCGAGGCATCAACTGTGGGTCAGGGTCAAGCCCAATACAGACGAGGCTCCTGTTCTTGTGAGTAGCTTCGGTCAACCTTTCGATAAAATTCACTTCACCCCTTAAGCAGTTTAACCGTGTAAAGTGATAGTACCAGTAGCCGTAACGAAGCGTCAAGTGCTAGAATAGTGGTAAACCTGATTGGTAACCTCTTCGACTCCTTCCGGCAAGGTAAGAATGGACTATCAGCAGACACTGGACTACATTGACAGCTATACCGACTACGAGAAGATACCGATGCCGCACGCCCTGGCCTATTATGACCTGAGGCGTGTCGAAGAACTGCTGGCTCGGTTAGACAACCCTCATTTAGGAGCCAGGTCAGTCCACATCGGCGGCACCAATGGCAAAGGAAGCACAGCCGCAATGGTCGCCTCAGCCCTTACCGTCTCGGGTTATCAAACAGGACTCTATAGCTCACCGCACCTCAATACGATAAGGGAGCGCTTCAGGGTTGATGGGGTATTGATTACCGAGGAGGAGTTCACTTCCATAGTAAAGGGGCTTAAACCCGAGGTTGAGAGGGTGAACCAAAAAGCCACCTACGGTGAACTGACCACCTTTGAGTTATTGACCGCTGTCGCCTTTACCTACTTCAAGCTCAAGGGGATTGACTTCCAGGTACTGGAGGTAGGGATGGGAGGCAAATTCGATGCCACCAATGTGATTCAGCCTGAGGTCAGTGTTATCACCTCAATCAGCCTTGACCACATGGAGGTGCTGGGTAACTCCCTGGCCAAAATCGCTAAAGAGAAGGCAGGTATCATCAAACCCAACGGTACGGTAGTCCTTTCCCCCCAGTCTGACGAAGTGGTCCCGGTAATAGCAGCAGTATGCCGCGACCAGAAAGCAGAGCTGGTTATGGTAGGTAAGGATATTACCTGGCAGGGCCTTGGTTTTAATGGCAAGAAACAGCTACTCCGTGTTAAGGGAAGACTGGATAGCTACGAGTTGGCCATTCCTCTTCTCGGCCAGTACCAGTTAGAGAATGCAGCGACAGCGGTGGCGGCCTTAGAGGTCTTATCGGCAAAAGGCTTCAGTCTTTCCCGGGACAGTATCACCAGCGGGCTGGCAGAGACAAGTTGGGCAGGCCGACTCCAGGTTCTTAACCGTCAGCCGCTTCTAGTCGTTGACGGCGCCCATAACCCCGACGCCGCTCGAAGGTTAAAACAGTCGTTAAAAGAGTACTTTGACTTTAAGCAAAGCATCCTGATTATGGGGGCATCCGCGGACAAGGACGTCGCCGGTGTGGTCTCAGAATTGGCACCCGCATTCGACAGGGTGATTGTCACCCGCTCCGGTCACCCCCGGGCGATGGAACCGGCCCAACTCGAAGCTGAATTCAGGAAACACGGGGTAGAAGCTCAACCGGCAGGGACTATCTTTAAAGCGTTGTCACTGGCGGTGAACGCCGCCGGGCCTGAAGACCTTATCTGTGCTGCCGGCTCCCTGTTTGTGGTAGCTGAGGTAATCGAGCAAACCAAACTACGAGGCGGCCTATAAACTTAAGGGGGTATCGAGAGACACCCCTAAGACCTTGCTCCTGGCGAGGATAAGAGGGCAACCCGGGGCTTAGCTTAACTCAAGTGACAGACTCGTACTGAGTGGACCGGGCTTCCTGGGGTAGCATGTTACCCAGAATTTTCTCCAGCGCCATAGTATGGCTGCAAAGTCCCCAACTTGAAAAAAAGCGGCAGGAGCAATGCCACTTGCCATCCTTATATTCCGTAGTGTAGCTGTCATTCTCTCCGCGAAATTCTACTGAGAAATCGGAGAAGGTAATCCGATCGGTTTCTTGAGCGTAGCGCTTGGCCTTTTCGATTTTCCCAATCAGACTTGAGTGCATAACTACACCTCCTTAAAAATGTGATGGACACCGGCTAGTAATTAGCCCGGTGCCCTCTTTGCCCAATAATCTTCCGCCAATAATGCGACCATAAGTCCAAACACTTATCTACCAACTGCTTAAATTTTACTCCCTTTTCATCCCGAAGTCCAGGGGAAATCGAGTTAATATTTTGGTAGCTATTTTTGTCTACTGACCCTCAGTATCACTACCCCATCCCCTAAATTTGCCTTTAGGAGAACTATTCCTGTAAAATAACCAGTGAAATAGTTATGTAAGTATCCGCGAGGTGAAGTAGATGCCCACCTATGAATATGAGTGTGATAGCTGCAGCTTCCGTTTTGAAAAAAGG
>DAOWDD010000031.1 GCA_030639215.1 Dehalococcoidia bacterium | reverse complement strand
GCACGGCAGCGACGCCCTGGCAAAAGCCCTGGGGAGTCTTGGTAAAGTCTTCAAAGATAAAGGTATCACCCTCCTTGTAGCCCCGATAGCACTCCTCCTTCACCTTGCTCACCGTAACTAAAAGAGGAACATCGTGAAAGTTCTTTTTGGTCCTGCCAGAGACCTCAGGTGTCCTGGCTGAGTTGGGTCTATCTTCTGCCATTTTTATCCCCCGATTTCATTTAGAATCTCTTCCGGACTGAGAAACCTGCCGCTCTCCTCCACCCTGTGCACCATCTCGACCAGCTTCTTATTCAGCGGCGCATCCGCCCCTATCTTCTCTCCCAGATAGACTATCTCCCCGTTAAAATAATCAATCTCAGACAGTTTTCCCCTTTTGATACTCTGCAAGATAGAGCCGAAGAGCGGTTCCCTGCTTAGATTGGTCATTGTTTTAGAGAATATCCCGCCTGCCTCCGCCAGCGGCATAGTAGTGAGCGCCCGCAGCCTTGCCACCGGAAAGTCCGGCAACGACGCCAGTTCTACTCCCGCCCTGTCAACCACCGCTAGTGCCTCACGCAGGAGACGGATGCTCAACCGGCAAATATCCAGATGAGAAAATGTTTCCTGCATGCTCCTCCCGGTTAAGGCAGGGAGACAGTTATTCAGGTTTAAGAAGAGCTTCAGCCACTTCATTTCTGTTATCCTTTCCGTGACGCGGACGGAGAAGGCGCTAGCCAGAAGGTTTCCTATACTGTCAACACCTCCGTTATTCGGCACAAATGCCCTGCCGATTACCCAGTCCCCTTCAAAGTTATGCAGAATCCGGCCCGCATCAAGGTAGGTCGACCCGAACATAACGATACTGCTGATGATATTCTCCTTCGGGACAAACTCCAGAAGGAGTTCCTCTACCCTCACCCCATTCTGCACGGCAAGGACAGGGGCATTTCCTAGAGCCTGGAGATTCTCACTTAAGGCTGAAGCAATATCCTGTGTTTTAACCGTCAGAATAACCAGACCAGCACCTTCTTCGAGTCTATCGGTCACCTTTACCGGAACAGCTATGCTTCCTCTTACCCCCTCAATAATAAGGCCGCTGTCCTGAATAGCAGAGACGTCCTTTGCTTTGCCGATTAAGGTGACATCAATGCCCTCCTTGCTACGGTAACCAGCCACTAAAGCACCTATCGCCCCTGCGCCAATAACAGCTATCTTCATCGGCCCAAACCCAAACGCTCTTTCGTTTCGGCCAGTGGTCTACCTTCGCTATCCCAGCCGCGGAGCTGATAATATTCATCGAGCATCCCCTCAAAAGCTGCCCTGTCCAGCTTCAAGTCCTTTTCTTCAGGCTTCAGACCCTCCTGCCAGGCCAAAGGCTCAAAATACCTTTGGGGAGGAAAATCATCCTCTCTCTTTATCCCCTCCCTGACCAGAAACATCCTCTCCAGGTTGACAATCCTCTCTCCGGCGGCAAAGATTTCCTCCGCAGTTAAATCAAGGCCCGTTGCACAGCGAACTAGCTTCGAGAAGAATTCAAAATCAAGCAGACCGGGCTGGCAATGAAAGGCTATCAGCTTACAGAGTCCCAGGGCATCGAACAGGGAAAGGTATGTCTCCCACCACCAGATTACCCTCCCCTTCCCCCGGTAGCTACGGGGATTGGCAGAAACATCCCCACCGTAGATATCCCTTAAGGTTTCCTCGGAAAGGCGATAGGTCTCCCAGGTAGGCCGGCTCCTTAAATGGTCAAGACCCCTTGAAGCGGTAGCATTGCCCAGGGCATAGGCAGGGAAATACCTTAAATCGGCGGGGTCGGACTGCGGTAGATTCTTCGACCAGAGAAGATACCGGCCGGTTTCTTCACCGAACTGCCTTACCGCCTCCCTGGCTCCGTCAGCGAGAAGGTTACCCAGGCCTTTTCTGTGGGCAATCTGGTGGATTAGCTCGATAATAGCTTCCTCATTTCCCCAGTCAAGCCCGAGACCATCGGTCACATTTTCATCGATAAGGCCCTTCTTAAGTAATTCGATTATCCAGGCGATGAGATTAGCCGTCGAACTAGAGTCCAGGCCATAGCGATTAATCAGGTCATTGATATAAAGGACCGTCTCCAACCTCTTTATGCCCACAACCGGACCAAAGCTAGCCAAAACGGAATACTCCGGGCCTTCGTTTTCTATTTCACCGGCCCTGTACCCGTGGTGGCAGGAGACCGGACAGGAATAACAACCGGCCTTACCGGTGTAGTATTTCTCTTTCAGTATATTAGGTGAGATATCTTCATTTTCGGGAAATTTTGTCGAGAGCCCGTTATATGCCCGGCCCATGCCAATCCGCCGGTTGACCAGGATATAGAGGAGGGGCGAACCATACTCTCCCAGCAACTTCACCAAAGGCTCTTCACTTAACCTCTGCTGAAACCCATTCATTAACTTATTAAATCCAACCTCATCCTCTGGCTTTACCGGTTCTTTGCAGTTCACCACAATTGCCTTTACCCTTTTAGCCCCCATCAGGCAGCCCATGCCCGTCCTGCCGGCAGCATTCTTCTTCCGGTTGATAATGCAGGCAAAGCGCACCAAGTTTTCTCCGGCTATCCCGATCGAGATGGACTGGCTTGAAGAGCCATAGCGCCCCGTTAAAATCGTATTGGTTTCCGTGGTAGACTTTCCCCACAGGTCCTGGGCATCTTCGATGCTAATCTTTTCCTTATCCAGATAGATATAAACCGGTTCTGGGGAAGCACCGCTAATAAAGAGAAAGTCAATACCCGTCCTTTTCATAAAAGCCCCGAAATATCCCCCGATATTGGAATCGCCCAGCAATCCTGATTCGGGAGACTTCCCCGAAATATTGCACCTTGAGGCACCTATTCCCTTCAGCCCGGTTACCATTCCCGGCCCGATAATAAGGGGGTTTTGCGGAGACAGTGGGTGAGTTTCAGGACTAACGCTATGATAGAGCAAATAGACATTAATCCCGCGGCCGCCGAGAAACCTCCTGGTTATTTCCTCGGGGACCTCTTTAACCTCGACCTTCCTAGTATCTAAGTCCAGATAGGCAATCTTCTGCGGGAGCATTATTTCCCCTAATCATAGAGTGCTTTATCGTTAAGGTTATCTAATTGAGCCGCTGCAAAGTCCAGTCTTTAATTAGACAGCTAATCAATCTTGCTGCAAAAGCCGTAACCAATGAGCCCTTTTCCGGTATGGATGGCAGCGCTTGCCGACTCCTCAGCAATATCCAGCCAGTCAAAATCAAGCTCGGTACAGAGCATCCCCTTAAGCTTCTCAGCACGCTCCAGGGCTCGAGTGTGACCGATAACACCGACCAGCTTACTACCTTTACCTCTTTCCCTGGTTATCTCAACCAGTTTCTCCATTATCTGGGCTACGGTCTTGGCTCTGGCAACCGGTCTTAGCGCTCCTCCGGTAGACGAGTCTACCTCGGTTACCGACCTGAAGCTGGTCGCCTGCTCGGCCTCAGCCCAGGTCTTGGCCTCAAATATCCTGCCCCCCTCCGCCTGATAGAAAAGGCTATCGCGGGCCAAGAACAGGTTTAGCTGCGGTATGATGCTACTAACCAGGGCTATAACCTCATCTACGCTCTTACCCTGTGCCGCCGCCCTGGCCGCCTGAATTGCAATCAGGGCCACCCCGGTCCCCATGGTAAGTGAATCAACTACCTCAATCCTCGTGTTCGGCAGCTTTTCACTGGCTAACTCTTTACCCTGCAAAGCAGCGTTGTGATGGCCGCTAAAAGCCGAGGACATGCTGATATGCAGGACAGTCTCTGCATTCCGGGCCAGGCCAGTAAAAAACTGAGCAAATTCGGCAATATTAGCGGTTGAAGTCTTGGGCAGGTTTTCCTTGCCATCCAAGCGAGCATAGAGCTCGTCCATGTCTATTTCTGTATCCAGATAGGTCTCACCATCAATGATGATAGGGACAGGAATCATGGTAAACCCGTACTGCTTGGCCGCTTCCGGAAGTATGGTACCCGAATCACTACTGATAACTACCTTCTCCATATTGGCACCTCGCTTATTCTTTGTATCACCTATGTTAAGGTTATCTTGCCGCTAGTCAGTAAATCTCTTAAGAACCAGGCAGCAGTTCTGTCCGCCGAGACCAAAGCTGCTCTTCAAGCAGACATCTATCCGGGCTTTGCGAGCTACATTGGGCACGTAGTCCAGGTCACACTCCGGGTCGGGGGTTTCATAATGTATGGTTGGTGGAATGATACCGTTATTGATAGCCAGTACCGCACCAATAGCCTCAATGGCACCGGCGGCGGTTACCATATGGCCAAACATAGACTTTAGAGAGCTTATCGGTATCTGGTAAGCCCGCTCACCAAAGACCATCTTGATGGCTTCGGTCTCACTGCGGTCATTTAGCTTGGTGCTGGTGCCGTGAGCATTGATATAGTCCACCTCTTCCGGCGCTACCCCGGCATTGCTAAGAGCGCTTCTCATAGCGACAGCCTCTGTCTCTGGCTGGGGAGCGGTGGCGTCATAAGCATCAAATGACCAGCCGGCTCCGGTCACCTCAACCAGAACCGGCGCCCCCCGCTTCCGGGCATGCTCTAAGCTTTCTAAGACTAATACGCCAGCCCCCTCCCCGTAAACAAAACCGCTGCGGTTAAGGTCAAAGGGCCGGCTGGCCTTGTCCGGATCCGGTTCTTTAGTCAGAGCCCCCAGCAAGCTGATAGAAGCGATAGCCAATTCACTCAGTGAAGCATCGGATGCCGCCGCTATCATCACATCGGCATAGTCGAACTGGATGAAGTTGCGGGCAGTGGCTATGGCGTCGGCGCCGCTGGCGCAAAGGCTATTCACAGTGGTGTTGGGCCCTTTCGCCCCCAGCAGCATTCCCACCTGGAGGGATACCGTACTAGGTCCCGCCTTGGTAAACAGCAGGGGGTCAACCCTCCTCGGCCCCCGTTGCTTAAGCCTCTCCCAGTCCTCACCGACGTAGTGATATTCCAGCATATTGGAGCCGATGACACCGACCCGCTCCGGCTGCTCACCAGCCATATCCAATCGGGCTTGAGCCACCGCCTCTCTAAGCGCCGGGACAACTAGGTGGACGCACCTCGGGGTGCGCTGCACCGTCTTGGAATCAACATAGTCTGCTGGGTCGAAGCCTTTTACCTCAGCAGCCAACTTTACCGGGTAGTTACTGGCATCAAAGTGACTGATAAAGTCCACCCCTGATTTCCCATCCACCAGGCTTCTCCAGTAATCATCAATATTCAGTCCTATAGGGCAAACAACCCCCATCCCGGTAATAACTACTCGCTGCATATCAAGCTACCTTCTCCTTCACTCAACGGCACCGCAAGAAAGTAAGGGCCTCTCCATACCGAAAAAGTCTACCATTAATATTACTGAGAGTATACCTTCCTGTCAACCCTTTTAGTTAACCTATGGTAAACTCATTGTTTCTACAATGGGGGGTTACAACAGACGCATCTTCTTGCTATACTGGTCTTGGCGAGGAAAGTATCGGCCCAGAAAGAGGGGGGAACCCTCTAGCCTCCCTCAATAAGTAATTCATCGAGAGGAGTCAGCCCTCAAATGGAATGCAACATTGAAGCCAACAAAGCCAGTTGCTCCTGTACCTATGAGCCCTGTGCCAGGAAGGGTAAGTGCTGTGAGTGCATCTCCTACCACCTGAAAATGGGCGAGCTGCCCGCCTGTGTCTTTCCTCCCCAGGTAGAGAAGACCTACGACCGTTCCATCGCCAGGTTCGTCAGTTGCTTCGCCAACCGGGCCAGGGGATGACAAAAAAGTTAATTCAGGTTATATTTACTACTAGCTATGAATAAAAGGAAAAGAGTAGCCACCTTAAAGCACCGTCTTAAGAAAAAGAAGCTGGAAGCAAAAAGGAAGGCTTAGCAGGCTCGAGCATCATAAAACCCTGACTGTAAAAAGACTATGAAGCAGGTCTATCTGCTGACCGGTAAACCGGGGACGGGTAAGACCAGCCTTATCAAAGAGGCAGTCGCCGAGATGAAGGATAAGGCTGGCGGCTTCTATACCGAGGAAATAAGGAGCGGTGGCAAGAGAGAGGGCTTCCGGATAGTTACCCTGGACGGCCAGCAAGCCATACTGGCCGGTACAAATAT
>DAOWDD010000154.1 GCA_030639215.1 Dehalococcoidia bacterium | reverse complement strand
GATGTAGCTCTGGTCTCTGATGCCGGGATGCCGGGGATGTCTGACCCGGGCTATGAGCTAATCGTGGCTGCCACTCACCGGGGTATCCCGGTGGTTCCTATTCCCGGGGCTTCTGTGGTTATCACGGCGCTGGTTGTCTCCGGGCTGCCTGTAAACAGGTTCGTCTACCTGGGTTTTCTGCCGCATAAAGCCGGCGGCCGACGGCAGCTGCTACAGTCGACGGCTGATGAGCGTGGTACTATAGTAGTCTTGGAATCTCCGCATCGGTTGCGGGTTGCCCTGAGCGATATATTAGAGGTTTTGGGAGATAGGAAGATAGCCGTTTGCCGAGAGCTTACCAAGATTCACGAGGAGGTTTTCCGGGGGAGGGTAAGCCAGGCTATGGAACACTTCGCCCTGCCAAGGGGGGAATTTACCCTGGTTATTGAGGGCAAGGAGGAGGCTAAGCCCCAGCTGACAGAGGATATTGAGAAGCTGCTAAACAGTATGCGCCAATCCGGGGCAACAGCTAAAGAGGCGATAGCCAGGGTGGCTGGAGAAACGGGATTACCCCGCAGGCAGCTGTATCGTGCCTGGCTCAAGCTATAACTGAGTTTTGGAGAGGAGTTATCACATGAACCGAGGATGCGTATCTTTAGGAGATGTTCAGTGTGGCGGATGTCATCGAATTGTATCCCATTCCGAGCGTTATCTGATTATTGAGGAGGATGATACCACGCTGATACTGTGTGTGGATTGTAGCCTGAATAAGGGTTATGCGCACTATAAAGAGGATAAGGGTGAGCGGATACTGACCTTCTTCTCTGAAGGTGTAGGGGGAGAAGTATGACCGAGAGAATCTTTATTGGGGTGGCTTGGCCCTATGCTGATGGGCCATTACATCTGGGTCATATTGCGGGGGCATATTTGCCCGCCGATATATTTGCCCGCTACCATCGCAGCAAAGGCGATGAGGTATTGATGGTGTCGGGCTCGGACCAGCACGGTACCCCAATAACTATTAAGGCTGAGCAGGAGGGGAAGAAGCCGGGGGAAATAACTGATGAATATCATCAGCGGTTTCTTGAGTCCTGGCAGCAGATAGGAATCTCCTTTGATCTATTTACCAGGACCGGCACCAAAAATCACGCTGAGGTATCACATGACATCTTCCTCACCCTGTTAGATAAAGGCTATATCTATAAAGCTACCGTATCACAGCCCTTTTGTCCCCAGTGCCGGCGCTATTTGACCGACCGCTATGTTGAGGGCACCTGCCCCTATTGCTCCTCTGCCAGCGCCCGGGGTGACCAGTGTGATGACTGCGGTAAACCGCTAAGCCCTGCCGAGCTGGTTGACCCCCGCTGCCGAATATGTGGCACCACTCCTCAGTTTAAGGATTCAGAGCATTTCTTCTTTAGATTAAGCGATTTTCAGGATAAGCTTTCAGCCTGGGCGAGCCAGCAGGGTCAGTGGAGGCCCAATGTTTATAACCTCACCAGGCGCTATCTGAAAGAGGGACTTAGAGACAGGGCTATCACCCGTGATATAGATTGGGGGGTATCAGTGCCGCTGGATGGCTGTGAGGGCAAGCGTCTCTATGTCTGGTTTGAGGCGGTTATCGGCTACCTCTCTGCGACCAAGGAGTGGGCTAAATCCAGCGGGGACGGGGAGAAGTGGCGGCCTTTCTGGCAGGATAATAAAGCAAAGAACTACTATTTTATCGGCAAGGATAATATTCCTTTTCATACCCTCATCTGGCCGGCGATGCTGATGGGCTATGGCGGACTCAACCTGCCCTACGATGTGCCGGCTAATGAATTTTTGACTGTTGAGGGCAAGAAGCTTTCCACCAGTCGTAACTGGGCGGTGTGGCTGCCTGACTATCTCTCCCGCTATGACCCTGACCCGCTGCGTTACCTGCTGTCCGTCAACATGCCGGAATCCGGCGATACCGATTTCTCCTGGCGTGAGTTTTTTCGGCGCCACAGTGATGAGCTGGTAGCCACCTACGGAAACCTGGTTCATCGGGTGCTTACCCTTGTCTATAAGAACTTTGACGGCTGTGTGCCTGTGCCT
>DAOWDD010000052.1 GCA_030639215.1 Dehalococcoidia bacterium | reverse complement strand
TATAAGGGTAACCTGCCGTAAAGCTCTCTCATTATAACAAAAGATGGGCTCAGCGCATAATCCTTGATACCCAGTCCCCGGGCAATACCCTGGGTGAGGCAGGTCTTACCACTACCCAGTTTACCGGTGAGGAGAAGAACATCACCGGGTAGGGCTAACCTGCCGATGCGGACTCCGATTTGTTGGGTCTGTGCCGGGCTATCACTGACTAAATCGAGTCTGGCTAAAATATACCCCTCCTTTAGCTTTGAGTTTCCCTGAAATGTTCCCAGCCTCCCTTGCTGAGCTCGAAGGGGCTTCCCCGGCTGTCGACCAGGGTTACTTGCCCCCTCTTATCGAGGGTCATCTCACCGACTATGGTTATCGGGCATGGGGTGAGTCCCCTTATCCTGTTAACAACTTCGGCCCTGCCGGTAAAGAGGAGTTCGTAGTCTTCTCCCCCCGATAGCGCCAACTCAAGCGCTTTATTGCTGAAGTTAGCCCTCACCTCGGGGTGAACGGGTATACGGTCAACCTCTATGCGGGCGCCAAGCCGGCTGGCCCGGCAGATATGGCCTAAGTCTGAGCAGAGCCCGTCGCTGATATCTATGGCTGTCCTTATCCCCTGCTTAAGGAGTAGCTGCCCTTCAGCTATTCGGGGAAAGGGGTGAAGAAAAGCCTCTTTCAAGGTGGCGGTAGCCTTAGCCTTAATCCTGGGTTTTCCTCTCAATATCTCCCAGCCGGCGCTGGCAGCGCCTAAATAACCGGTAACGGCTATCTTATCACCAGCCCTGGCTCCCGAGCGGGTGAGAATATTCTCCTTCTCGTCCTGCGTGCTGCCCAGGACAGTAATGTTAATCATAAGTTGCGCTGCACTGCTGGTATCGCCGCCAACGATAGCTACCCCCGCCTGCTTGGCTAACTCAATCATTCCCCGGTAGAGGATGGTAATATATCCTACCTCGGTTGTTTCTGGTAGGGCTAGCGATACCACGGCATAGCGGGGTACGCCGCCCATTGCGGCGATATCGCTCAGGTTGATGGCCAGCGCCTTCCACCCCACCTCTTCCCAGGGAGTGACCGCTAAAGAGAAGTGCACGTCCTGGATAAAGGAATCAACGGTAGCCAGCTGCGCCGCGGCATCGCTGTGCCAGGCGGCAGCATCATCGCCGATTCCGATTATCAATTGTTGCCAGGCGGGAGTCTGCTTATCCCGGGAGCGGTGGGCCATTTTAGCCAGGAGGTCAATCAGCCCGAATTCGCCCAGTTCAGAGACCTTCATGGCTAGGATTATAGCACGCCCGTATCGGGGCAACAACAGAATCTGGTATTTGTCTATATTAAAATAAAGACCTAGGGCAGTAAGGTAGAAAAAACCCCTAGCCATATCGACGAAAAGTTGTTATATTGTTAAGCAAGATGCGTTGCGCAATTATTGCCGATATTCATGCCAATCTGGCCGCTTTCTCTACCGTACTGGCTGATATTAAGCAGCGGGGAGGGGTGGATGAGGTCTGGTGCCTGGGAGATATTGTCGGCTATGGTCCTGACCCCCGCCAGTGTATTGAGCTCTTGCGCCGGCTTAAGAACACCTGTATTGCGGGAAACCACGATTGGGCGGCAATCGGTAAGCTCAGTCTCTCTGAGTTTAACCCTGACGCCGCTTACGCCTGTCGCTGGACAGCGGAGCAGTTAAGCGCGGAGGATGCGGCCTACCTTGAGGGCTTACCCAAGGTTATTGAGAAGAGTGCTTTTACCCTGGTGCACGGCAGTCCGAGGCAGCCTATCTGGGAGTACCTTCTCTCCATCAGCAGCGCCAGAGAGAATTTTGCTTACTTCAGCTCGCAGTTCTGCCTGGTGGGCCATTCTCACGTACCTTCGATATTCAGACGTACCGAGACCGGTGATTGTTCCTTCAACCCATTCTCGGCTAATGTCGGGCTTGCTCTGGGTAAGAGCCGCTTGATTATTAACCCTGGTGGTGTCGGCCAGCCCAGAGATGGTGACCCCAGGGCCAGTTATGCTATCCTTGATGATGAAATCAGGATGCTCCGGCTCTACCGGGTCCCTTATGATATCAGTCTAACTCAGGCTAAAATGGTGAAGTATAATCTACCGATGCGTCTCGTCTCTCGCCTAAGCCGTGGTATCTGACCCGGTTGGATAAAGCCCTTTACTCCTCCCCATAGTAGTTTTCTAGGAGGTTTTTTGCTGAAGGCGGAATCACTTTTGGCTCAGACCAAGGGGCAGCTGCGTCGCTTTGACCTTCGGGCGAGAAAGGGACTGGGGCAGCACTTTCTTATTGATGAAGGGGTGCTTAAGCTGCTCGCCTCGTCCGCTGAGTTGACCGCCAGTGATGTGGTGATAGAGGTTGGCCCCGGGCTTGGCGTGTTGAGCAGGGAGTTGGCCAGCCGGGCGGGTTGGCTGGTTACCATTGAACTGGACAACAGACTGGTCATCATTTTGAAAAAGAACCTGGCTCATTTTCTTAACGTTACCGTGATTAATGGTGATGTCCTTAAGATTGACCCGGCAGCCTTGCTTCAGCGGGAGCAGGCCGGTCTTTCCATGGTAACGGGCGGCCCCTTGCACTACAAGGTGGTGGCTAACCTTCCCTACTATATTACCTCTGCCGTGCTCCGCCATTTTCTTGAAGCCTCCTTGAGGCCCCGGGTAATGGTGGTAATGGTGCAGAAGGAGGTGGCTCAGGCGATTGTGGCCGGACCGGGGCGGATGAGCCTGCTCAGTATCAGCGTGCAGTTTTACGCCAAACCGGAGGTAATCGACTATGTGCCGGCGCGTTGTTTTTACCCCCCGCCGGAGGTTGACTCGGCGCTACTCAAGGTGGTCTCCTATCCCGGACCGGCGGTGGCAGTAGACCGAGATAGCTTTTTTAGGATGGTGCGCGCTGGTTTTACCGCCTCCCGCAAGCAGATATGTAATTCCTTGGCCCACGGCCTTGGCTTACCCAAAGACGAGGTCCTGTCTTGGTTAGTAAGGGTGGGGATAGCGCCGCAGCGTCGGGCTGAGACGCTTGCTCTTGAGGAGTGGGCAGAGCTGTGGCGGGTATTTGCTCAAGCGGGGGGAGGGGAGTAGTATGCTGGAGGTCCTGGCGCCGGCAAAACTGAATCTGACCCTTGAGGTCCTTGCCAAGCGGGAGAACGGTTTTCATGAAATCCGCAGTGTTGCCCAGACGATAAATCTATGCGATACCCTCCGTTTCCGGCTGAGCGATAGCACCCGGTTTAGCTGTACTGACACCGATTGGTCCGCTGCGGAGAGCCTGATAGCTAGGGCCGTTAATTTACTAAGAGAAGATGTCGGCTGTTCTAAGGGGGTGCTAATCGAGGTGGACAAGCGTATCCCCCTGCTTTCCGGATTGAGCGGGGACAGTGGTGATGCGGCGGCTACCCTGTGCGGGCTTAATCGGCTCTGGGGACTGGGTCTATCGCAGGAGGAGCTGCTCGGTCTAGCCGCACGGTTAGGCTCTGATGTCGCCTTCTTTCTCTATGGCGGTACCGCTCTGCTTGAGGGTAGAGGCGAAGCGGTAACCTCGCTGCCTCCGTTTCCGCATACCTGGGTTGTCCTGGTGCTGCCGCCCGTACCCAGAATGCCGGGTAAGACGGCACGGCTCTATAGCGGCATCAGGGCGAGTCACTATAGTGACGGAAGTATTACGGATAGACTGGTAGCCTGCCTTACCAAAGGCGGCGAGGTAGCCCCATCCTTCTTGTTTAATGTGTTCGATGAGGTCGCTCCGGGCAGTTTCTCCGATCTTGAGCTATGCTGGCAGCAGTTCCTAGGGGCCGGCGCCCGTGAGGTCCACCTGGCTGGCTCGGGGCCGGTCCTCTTTAGCTTAGTTCGGGACAGGGCTCGGGCAGAGGAGATATGCCACCGCCTTAGCAAGCTGGGGCTTAAGCCCTATCTCACGGATACCCTGGCTTCTCTTGAAACATTAGAATAAAACGCCTATAATTACAGACTGCAGTCTTTATCAGGTGGAGAGGAATACGAGGTTACCAGAGGAATCTTGATAGATAGAAATAAGTAAGGAGGTATCAAATGGGTGATACAGAGAAAAACCTGGCTAATGCTTTTGCCGGAGAGAGTCAGGCTAACCGCCGCTACCTCTTCTTTGCCGAAAAGGCGGACAAAGAAGGCCATCCTCAGGTAGCCAGGTTGTTCCGGGCGGTGGCTGAAGCGGAGACGGCCCACGCCCGTAATCACCTTGAGGTGATGGGTGGCATCGGCTCAACCGAGGACAACCTGAAAGAGGCCGCCGGCGGCGAAAACCACGAGTTTACCCGGATGTACCCCGGTTTCATCGAGCAGGCTAAGACTGAGGGCAACCGCAAGGCGGAGATTAGCTTTGACTACGCCAATAAGGTGGAGCAAATCCACTACGGCTTATACCAGGAGACCATTAAAACCCTCGGGGCGGGTCAGGAGCCGAAAGAAGAGCCCTACTTTGTCTGTCAGTTCTGCGGTAATACCGTCGCTGGTGAAGCCCCCGAGAAGTGCCCGATATGCGGTGCTCCCCGTAGCAAGTTCAAGCGGGTGGAGTAGGAAAGATACGGGTTGCTCAGTATGGAGATTAAAGGGGGCACAAGGCCCCCTTTAATTTGTCTCTTCCTCATAGTTGCTGTTCATCTAACCATTCCTTGACCAGCTCCTCCTCGTCCGCTTTACTGTTTACCCTGCCGTCCAGCCTGGCGTTGTGCAGCAGCTTAAGGACTTCCTTAATCTGGGGACAGGGGGGAAAGCCCATTTCTATCAGGTCGTTGCCGTTTAAGGCTGGTTTGACATAACGTAACTCGTGCAGGAAGATTTCCAGGTGCTGGCGGGCAATAGGAGAGCCCACGGCGAGTGAATTGGCGGTGATGGCTGATTGAGCATAGCCGTGAATGATGTGATAGACCCTGCTGCGTTTAAGCTCGTGGTAGAAAAGCTTCCTCAGACTGCTCTTTAGAGCGATGCTGTCTCGTACCACCCGGGCTGCCGGCCCGGATAGCCTCAGGTATGAGATAAGCTGCTCGCTCTCTTCTTCACCCAGCCGGTAGGACAGCAGGGCTAGATAGAG
>DAOWDD010000102.1 GCA_030639215.1 Dehalococcoidia bacterium | reverse complement strand
GGTGCCACGGCATATCTTGACTATCTTTCTGCCCAGAGGCGTTAGCTTGAACTGAGCATAGAAGGTACATACTCCATAAATAGTGCTTTCCGGTATACGTAAAAACCTGCCGATTTCTCGCATGGCTTCGGCAGGCAGGTAGCGAAACTGCTCCTGAGTTTCCTGCAAGATAGGAATAAGCTCCTGCTTGTCACCATGATGATGGGAGAAAAGCTCCTTCAATTTATCCTGTACTTCAGCTTTGGTCAAATTTTTTTTTGCCAAGGCTATCACCTCCAGTCTTTAACAGCCTGACCAGTTTCCAGGCTATAGTCTCGCAGAGCACGGTAATATCTTCGGTGGGCAGGTAGTCAGAAATGGTACTGTCAAACATAATGTTTCCTTCTGGAGTAAACTCCGCGTCCCCTTTCCACAGGACTGGGGTTATGGGTACCCGGCTGAAGGCATTGATGGTTACGGCTATATCACCATAATCCGCTTTGTGCCCACCTAATATTTGCGCTATATCCAGTAATAGATGCGGTTCGTTTCCAAAGTAATTAACGATGGGCGCTATCGCTCTCTTAAAGAATGTTGGGTAGTAGTTGATTCCGTCGGGCAGTTCCTTGTAGGTTATCATCTTATTGGATAAAGGAGTACCCTTTGCCCGGGTGAAATAGTGAAGTATCAGGATTTTGTCCCGCATGGGGACGGCTTCCTCTCCAGTAGTGAGTGAGACCTCACCATCAGGAAAGCTGATTCGGTAAGACTGGTTCAGGTGGTCGATGATTATTACTTTCTGGGAAGGTAAATATTGAGCGCCGCTTTTAAGGCATTGTTGCTCTATATCAGCTATATTAGCCAATTGCTCACAGGCAAGCTTGTAGGCTAGCCCGTGAGCGTATTCGCGTACACTCTGTTTCGGTAATGTCAAGTGTTCCCCTGTCATATACTACACGTTTCTTTTTTGTCGTAGTCGGGCTTGACCCGACTATCCAGACTCTTTTATCTCCCAAATGGATTCCCACTTTCGTGGGAATGACACCCGGTAGGTGGACAGTTATACCTCAAGCCAGGAGTGGGAATAAAGTGACTCTCCGGTGAGCACCCTGACCGTTCTGGCATACTTAACCATCTCTTCGGATAGTGAGGAGAGGTCCGGTTTATCCCCATCCATCATCCTGTGTACCAGGTCGACTATATCCGGTCTCTGGCCTCGGGCTATCTGTATCAGGTCAGTGTCAAAGGCATCGACTATAGCCGAGTACAGCCCGTGTCTCATCAGCATTATCATGTAAGTACGGTTCAGCCATGGCCTGAGCTCGGTGGGCGCGCCGTTGGAAATATTGGACAGCCCTACCGTGGATTTACATCCAGGGGCGATTTCTTCCACCATGCCCATGAACTCCACACAGGCTTTCACCTGGTTGATTTCCACCGATATCGGGCTGGCGATGGGGTCAATCCATATCCTCTCGTTGGGTATGCCCATCTCATTGGCTTTATAAGTAAAATCAACGGTATGCATCGCCCTTTCGTTGACATCACGCGGCATGCCTTCATTGCTCCACAGGAGGCCAATCAGGTCGGCATCGTGTTGTTTGGCTAGCTCCAGCCCCTTCTCTATCCTGGTTGTTTGCAGTGAAACCGAGTTGATTAATGCCTTGCCTTTATAGGCCTTCAGCCCGGCTTCCATGGCGACCAGGTTGGTTGTGTCCAGAGACAACTGCTTATCGGTGACTACCTGCACCGTGTTCACCACCCAGTCCATAAGCTCATCCCCTCCCTTGCGGGCGGGGCCGATATTGAGGTCAACCAGGTCTATCCCGGCTTCTGTCTCAGCCTTGGCCATTTCCTGGATAGGCTCAGCATTCCTCTCCTTGAGCGCCGGGCCGAGGGTTTGTGACATAACGTTCAGGTTTTCCCCGATAAGGATCATCTTTCCTCCTTATGCTTTCCAGGCTTTAAGATAGGGTGTGAGGTTACTGGCGTCCCTGGGGCCAACCATAATCTCCCAGTCGGGCAGTTCTTCCTCCAGGCCGCCGCTCTCGGCAGCAATATACCCCGGGATTATCAGCTTGCGGTGCTTGATTTTATCGGCAATGTTGCTCTTCTTGATGGCAGGGCCGATAATATCAGCGGAGAATTTCCCGGCTGCCCAGGAAGTCATGACCGAAAGTCCCTCGGTGTCCTTGACGTAAAGGTAGCTGGGCACCTTGCTGTTTTCTATTTCACCGGAGACAATGAAGTAGGTGAGTGAGAAGTTGGAGGTCACCATTAGCGGAGAATTTTCATCAGGATTATTGATTTCGTAGATGCCCTGGGTAGTGGCCAGTGGCCGCTGCGGGTCGGTATAGATGTTCAGCCGTTCTACCAGCAGCGGGAACATGCTTTCCCCCTGGAAATCGGAGAGGACGATGATGCCGGCGTATTTGGCGATGAACATGGAGGCAATTACGGCCTCTTTCATCGGGTTGTCGGTCATCTCGCCGGGGAAGACAATGGTGGGGAAACCCAGGGGCCGGAACTGCTTGTTGAGGGCGGCACTCCTGATGATTATCTGGTCCTCAAGTGCCTGGCGGACAGTCCTTGAGCCGGAGTCCATGACGATATTCTTAACCCCAGCCGCGGTCAGTTTTTCGGTCAGTTCGACAAGTTCTTCCAGACCTGACGCTTTTACAGCTACCGGGCAATCATTCTCCTTGGCTAAGTTTACCACGCTGTCCAGATTGTCTTTGGTAGCGGCATATAGCAGCGGTTTCCGGTCGGCGCAGGCTTTCAGGCCGGCGGCCAGAATATCGGCATTATCACTCATCAGGATGATGCCGCCGTCACTATTTCCCTTGACCTTGTTGACCAGGGCTTCAAATTTCCCGGCATCACCTGAGTCAGATTTGATTGCTACTAAGTCAGGGCGGAGGGTAAGCCCGACCCTTTCGTATTCCAGCTTTTTGAACTTCTCCAGCCTGGCGTTCACCTCGGCATCGTCCATATTGTCGCTGATAAGGATAGCCAGGCCAGGCGGGTTCTCAAACCTCTTTTCGTGGCGGAACATGACCGTCTCGCTGCCAATCTTTAGTGCCCTGTCACCGATGCCGATGGTGACAGGTAAGATAGGCGGTGCCGATGCCGCCGATAGTTTTTCTTTGGCTTCATCGGAGACATAGGGACAGGCGGTCAGTTC
>DAOWDD010000149.1 GCA_030639215.1 Dehalococcoidia bacterium | reverse complement strand
TCCCTCTCGGTTATATCCCTGATAGGAGTCGGCGGCAGACCATACCCTGAGGGACCGACTATCATGTCCAGCGGGAAGACACTTCTAACTGTATCCAGGAGCACCTTAGGGTTTTGGGCAACCTCAGGCACAGGTACGGAAGTATCCAGGATAACCTTTTCTCCATCCATACCAAAGAAATCAAAACTCCCCGTCCCTGGGTCAATACCTATAACTCTCATTTAGCCCTCCGTTTTACTGGCTAATTTAAGGCTTAAAGGACAGCAAGGGTCAGAGGCAAACCAGTCCCCGGTGAGGATAAAGGTTCTAGAGCGGCATCCCTTACAGTCGGCGAAATACTGGCAACTCCGACAGTACCCAGTTCTGCTTTCCGGGTCGTTAAGCTGGCGGAAAAAGGGTGAGGCAAGCATGTCACGCCAGATTTCACCGAGGGGTTTCTCATTAACGTTGTCTAGAACCATCGGGGCAAAGCTACATGGTTTTACCTCGCCACTGGGTTCAATGAAAAGGTACTCACCAAAAATGCACGCTGTAGTCGATGGGAATAAAATCCCGGTGCTCACTGTTGGCATCCGAGCAAAAAGTCCCCATTCCCTCACTGTAGTCCAGAAGAATGGCTCGTCAAAGAAGAATTCGACCCCTGTTTCCTGTGCCGCCTGACAAGCAAGCTTAATGGCTTGCCCATACTCCTGAGGGGTGAGAAGCTCCTCAGGGTAGTATTGGCACGGCTTCAGTCCGATGAATGTCACCCTTTGTATTCCAATTGAGCGCGTTAGCTCCAAAATTCCTGGTATTTCAGTATAGTTCTTTTTCAAAACGGTGAAATTTATTGCCTCTAGAAGCCCTTCCTGGGCACAATGGCGAGCCGACTCGACCACCCTTTCAAAGTCAGCACCATGCCTTATTGCCTCGTAGGTTGCCGCAGTGGCACCATCAATGCTTATCATTACCCTCACTTCCAGCTGCTTAAGAGTGGTGAGTATCTGGGGAGTTAGCAACATACCGTTGGTAATCAGGTGAGCCTCAAGCTGCTTTTGCCGCATCAATTCCAGTAACTCAAACAGGTCTTTCCGGAGAAGTGGCTCGCCTCCTTCAATAATGACCCAGCCAGGCTTTAACTCAGCTATCTCAGTTATAAGCGTTTTAGCTCTCTCCGTGGAAAGTCCCTCTTCAGACATACCACGGCAGTGGCGACAGCTTAGATTGCATTTGGCGGTTATTGCCCAATCTACAAAATAAGGGAATTTACTTTCAGACATAGGATGGCCTTCCGACTTCTCGGTCTTTTAACTTAAGGCAGTATACCGAATAGCGGGAGCAAAATCAAACCAGAAAGGTTGTCGGCTGTCGCTGCCTCTGCTATGCTTGGTTAAGATGAGAGAAGTGGCAAGTAATACTGGCACAGGTCCTACCGGATTTGGTTCGGTTGACTATATCAAGATTACTATCCTGGGCTTTGGTCTGTCTGCCCTGTGGGCGAGCTTTCATATCGTTATTCTACAGGTGCGGTTGTTAGACTTTGTCCCTGAGGCACTAAAGAATACCTACCTTGGCTATCTTACCTTCGCTGGCTTAATTCTGGGAATGGCAGTCCAGCCGATAGCGGGAGCAATTAGTGACCGCTCTGGCTTCCAGTGGGGGCGACGGCGACCTTACATCCTTATCGGCGCTATAGCCGCAATGCTGTTTCTGCCCGGGATAGGACTGGCGGGCAGTTATATTACCATTTTCCTCATCTACTGTCTGCTGCAGGTTAGCACCAATATCGCACAGGGTCCATATCAGGCGTTTATTCCTGACCTTGTCCCTGAAAAAAGGCGGGGGCTAGCCTCAGGGGTGAAGACCCTGCTGGAGATCGTAGGCGGGGTTGCCCTACTATACCCGATAGCCTTCTTTATGGACCGCTACTTTGCCGGTCAGGGCGCATTCTGGTTATGGCTGGCTTTGGGAGCACTGGCTATTGTCCTGCTGGGCGTCATGATTGCCACCCTCCTCACGGTTAAAGAACGACCTGGGACCGGCTCTCAACTGCCCCTCCTCCCTACCCTGTATAAAAGTTTCAAGATTAATGTCAGGGCAAACCGTGATTTTGTCTGGTTTCTGATATCTCGCCTCCTTGTCCTGATGGCATTCACTACCTTGCAGACCTTCGCTCTATACT
>DAOWDD010000038.1 GCA_030639215.1 Dehalococcoidia bacterium | reverse complement strand
GTCAAGGGAGACGCCAAAGCGTTTTTCGTACCATCCAGCTATTGCCCGGCGTAATTCGGGAAGTCCATCACTCTCCGGGTATTGGTGGTTGGCCGGGTCCTGCGCCGCCTGGCACAGGCGGTTGATTATGTGGGCTGGTGTGGGGGAATCAGGGTCACCGATAGCGAAGCTGATTATCTCTTCACCCCTGGCCCTTTTCTCGGCAATCTTGCGCGTAATCTCCCGGTAGAAATAGGGCGGGAGACCCGCTATGCGTTTTGATAATCTCATTTATCTATGCCTCACCCGGCCATTGGCCGGTGAATACTATTTCGGTAGGACCGCCGAGTAATACTTCACCCGTTCCGTCCCACTCTACGTTCAATATGCCCCCGGGCAGTTTTATCGCCACGGTGCTATCGATGAGACCGTGTAACCGGGCGGCAACCGCTATCGCACAGGCGCCCGTGCCACAGGCCAGTGTCTCTCCGGCTCCCCTCTCCCATACCCTGGCGTCTATCTGCTGCCGGCTTGTCAGCCGGGCTACCTCGAAGTTTACCCGGTGGGGAAATATCCCGTGCTGCTCTACCTCTGGCCCGATCCGGGCTAAGGGGAAATTTACTACCGGTTGCTCGGTAAAATAGACGGCGTGTGGATTCCCCATCGAGACGAGGTTCAAGGGCAGTGTCCAGCCATCTACAGTAATAGTATAGTTTAACATTGATGTTATGTCAACTAACCCCCGGTCGCTTTCTTCTATCACAACCGGTATCTCCCCGGTCTTAAACCTGGGTGTTCCCATGCTAACCTGGATATTAGGCCGTCTTTCTGCCGGCCGGTTGACTATCGCCCTCCTGATTCCGTCTTTTGTTTCGATGAAAAAAGATTCTTGCCCCCCCTCATCGGCCAACAGTTTCTTACTTATGACGTATTTCACCAGGCACCTCAGGCCATTGCCACAGGCTTCAGCCTCGGAACCGTCGGGGTTAAACATGCACATCCGGAAATCAGCCGCTTCTGACGGCAGCAGGAGCAGCAGACCATCGGCGCCGATACCAAAGTGGCGGTTGCAGACAGCTATTGCCAGCCGGGACCAATCACGATGGGTATCGCTGGTCTCCACCAGCACAAAATCGTTCCCGGCCCCCTCTAGTTTGGTAAAATCCATTTTCCCAATCCATCTCCGCTATTTTGAGGATAATTCATTATATAATATGCAAGCCCTTTCTTGAAGGAAGGGGGCTCATCTGAGCAGGTGCCCCGCCTCTGCTGCACCTGCCGTGAAGCGGGCCACTGATTCCGTGATTTGTGAATCTGTGTCATCACTGCCGATATCAACCCAGCTAATTCTGCTGTCCCTGAGTTGAAACCAGGTGTATTGGTGTCTGACGAAGCGGTGGGTCTCAAACTTAATTTGCTGTATTGCCGCAGCCAGGGGCAGTCCGCCGTTTAGAAAGGCACCGATTTGCTTGTAGCCGATGCCGGACATAGCCGGTAGTTTGAATCCGTAGCCCCTATTAAGCAGCCTATCCGCTTCGGCTACCAGTCCCTGCTCTATCATCTCATCGACCCTTGAGTCAATTCTACGATATAGCTCTACCCTATCTGTGGTTAGACCTATTATCATCGCCTTAAACGGTGGCGTCTGCTTACACCGAAGCCGGGAAAAGGGGATATTGGTGCCCTTGTATACCTCAAGCGCCCGGATGACACGGCGTACATTACTCGGGTCGATACCCTGCGCTGCGGCCGGGTCAACCTTCCTTAGTTCCTGATAGAGTTTGTCCTTGCCCTCTCTGGCTGCTTTTTCCGCCAGGCTCTGTCTAAGTTCCGGGTTGGGTGGCACCTCGGGTACCCCCCAGCCCTCCAGTATTGACCAGATATATTGTCCACTGCCACCGACTAATATGGCTAATTTACGGCGCTTCTGGATATCATTAATAGCCCGGTGGGCCAGCTTCTGGTACTGCGCCAGGCTGAAGTCTTCATCCGGATTGATGATGTTAATCAGATGGTGGGGAGCGAGGGATAGCTCCTCCGGGCTGGGTTTAGCCGTACCGATATCCATAAAACGGTAGACCTGCCGGCTGTCGGCGCTTACTACTTCCCCGTTGAAGGTCTGGGCCAGGCGTATCGCCAGTTTGCTCTTACCTATGGCAGTAGGGCCGACTATGGCTACCAGATGGCTCATTCTCTGGACCTCTCTGTATCAACTCTTATAGGAATCACCCCGCTCGCGGGTAACGAAGGAATGCTGTGACACGCTGGGCGATAATGGGGGAAGCTGGCGCTTCTTCGTTAGATTGCAATACTCTCCCCGTGACCAACTCGATAAACGGTACTAGCTGCTAATTGTTGTAGCCTGGGTCACGATACTCAGGAATTGGTCTGCTTTCAGGCTGGCTCCACCGACCAGAGCGCCGTCTATCTCGGGTTGCTTGATAAATTCAGTGGCATTGTCGGCGGTGACGCTGCCTCCGTAGAGAATCCGCATCTTCCCGGCGGCTTCTTCCGTACCCAGTCCGGCGATGCTCCGGCGAATAAAACCAATGGTATCATTTGCCTGTCGGCTGGTGGCTGCCCTGCCTGTGCCAATAGCCCAGATCGGTTCGTAGGCTACCGTCACCGCATCAAGGGAATCAATTCCGGCTAAGGACGACCTCAGCTGCTCGGCGATTACCGCCTCGGTTCTGCCGGCTTCATTTTCCTCCAGTTTTTCCCCGACGCAAAGAATGGGCTTCAGGTTAGCCTTCAGCGCCGCCTTGACCTTTCTATTGACAATATCTCCGCTCTCACCAAAGTATTGCCTGCGCTCCGAGTGGCCAATGATAACAAATTCGCAGAGTTCGGCAAGCATTAGCGGAGAAATCTCACCGGTATAGGCGCCCTTTTCCTCAAAGTACAGGTTCTGCGCCCCTAATTTTATCGACCCCCCTTTGATTAGTTCATTTACTGCTGCTAGAGAAACGAATGGCGGGCAGACTATCTTCTCGACATTAGCTATTTCATCGAGGCCGGAGCGCATTTTACTGACCAGCTCTACCGCCTCACTTACCGTGGTATTCATCTTCCAATTACCGGCAATCATCGGGGTACGCATCTTAATCCTCCTAAGCACCGAATTTAGTCAGCTTGAGGGCATGAGCCATAGCCAGCGGCATAACCTGGGTGGCGGGAAAGCGCCCCAGCCCACCGGAAGCACAAGCAGACTCGGCAAATTCACTTACTCTGTCGGGACGGCACCACCTGGAGTTAAGGAGAACGGGTACCGGGTGCCAGCTATGTCCTTTAAG
Source organism: Dehalococcoidia bacterium (assembly GCA_030639215.1). Taxonomy (GTDB): domain Bacteria; phylum Chloroflexota; class Dehalococcoidia; order Dehalococcoidales; family UBA5760; genus UBA5760. The sequence goes on along the minus strand of DAOWDD010000038.1, from coordinate 2,220 downwards.
TACAGCCGGTGTTGAGTGGTCTCCGGTGACTATCATAACATCGGGTCCGGTATCTATCAGGCCGGGTAAGGCTCTATCGAGTTCCTCGATAACCCTGACCTTACGTTCAAAGTCACCGTCTTCACCGGCGCTGTCAGTCCCTTTTACGTGTAAGAAGAAGAAATCATAGGCGGAATAGTTTTCTTTTAGCGTCCTCATCTCATCTTCGAGGCTGGTTCCCGAGTTCAGAATCTCCATACCTACCAGCCTGGCCAGTCCGCGATACATAGGGTAGACGGCGATAGCCACTGGCTTCAATCTATATATCTCACCCATAGCGGGAAACCCAGGTCTTTCCGAGAAGCCACGGAGAAGAATCATATTGGCGGGGTGCTGCTCGGTAAGGATGCTCTTTGCCTGAGCAAGGAATTTATTGGCAATGCTCGCTGTTTTAGTCGCCTCGGGCTGTAGCGCGGTAACGGCCTTGGGGGTCGCTCCTAGCTGCTGCGGGTCGGAATCGCTGACCCCTGGGTTAAGCCCCTCCCCGCGAAATACCACAATAAAGCGATGTTCCCTTACCGGCCGGACAAAGAGCCTGGTGTTTTCTATTGTCATTCCATCCAGCAGCCGGCAGAGCTCAGTGCATTTTTCGTTAGGGATACGACCGGCCCGGCGGTCGGTAACCAGGCCGTCTTTGTCGGTAGTACAGAAATTCCCCCGGGCTGCCACGTCTCCCGGCTCGAGGTCAAAGTCTACCCCGACTGCTTCCAGAGCGCCTCGACCGATAGTGAAACGAAGCGGGCTGTAGCCGAACAGGGACAGGTGGCCTGCGGCGCTGCCCGGGGTTATGCCCGGGCTCACTATGTCGATAAGACCGGTTGTGCCTTTCTCCGCCAGCCTGTTGAGGTTTGGCGTATCCGCTGTCTCCAGTTCGGTTTTGCCCGTATCGGGACCGGGCAGTCCGCCTAACCCGTCAAGGACCAGTAGTATAATCTTACTCGGTGAGGGCTGAGCAAGGCTCTTCATTAACTCCAGACTGTCCATAGCTATGCTCCCCTATCCGGTAATGCCTCTATTCCCGGTAGTGCTTTACCGCTGATAAACTCAAGTGAAGCGCCACCACCGGTTGAGACAAAGGTCATCTTATCAGCCAGTCCCATGTCGGTTACTATGTCGGCAGTGGAACCTCCCCCGAGCACCGTGGTAGCGTTCAGATTAGCCAGAGTGTTGGCTAGGGTCTTCGTCCCCCCGGCGAATTGGGGTATCTCGTATATCCCCATCGGCCCGTTCCAGAAGACCGTCTTACATTTTTGCAGGGTTTCCTTAAAGGTCGTGGCGGTCCGGGGACCGATATCAACAATCCTTTTGTCGCTGGCGATGTCTTCTATCGCTACAATCCTGCCTTCAGCCGTTGGGCTGATTTCATCGGCAACAACAACATCAACCGGTAGTAGTAAGCAGACATTGTTTTTCGATGCCTTTTCTATTAGCTCGGCGGCGACGTCCAGCTTGTCTGTCTCGATTAGCGATAGCCCTACCTCGTAGGACTTTGCCTTCAGGAAAGTGGCAGCCATACCGCCGCCGATGAGAATGTAGTCCACCATGCCCATAACATTTTCTATCATACCGACCTTGTCGCTTACCTTGGCGCCACCGAGGAGGGCGGCAAAGGGATGGGCCGGGCTCTCGGTAATACTACTTAAGGTTTCAATCTCCTTCTCCAGCAGCAGTCCCGCCGCCGAAGGCAGGTACCGGGTAACGCCGACTATCGAAGCATGGTCCCGGTGTGATGTACCAAAGGCATCGTTAACATATAGGTCGGCCAGTGAGGCCAGGGCTTGGGCAAAGGAGGCGTCGTTTTGTTTCTCTTCAGGGTGGAAGCGGATATTCTCCAGGACTAGAACATCTCCGCCGTTTAGTTCGGCTACAGATTTCTTTACCTCGGAGCCGATAGAGTCACTGGAATACTTCACCGGCTCCCCCAGGATTTGTGACAGGCGCTGGGCAATGGTTGCCAGGCGCAACTTCTCAACGACCTTACCCTTGGGGCGGCCCAGGTGGGAGCAGAGGATAACCCTGGCTCCCCGGCAAGTAAGGTACCTGATGGTGGGTAGCGCCGCCCTGATACGGCTGTCATCGGTAATAGCCCCTGTTTCTTCATCCAGGGGAACATTGAAGTCAACCCTTACCAGGACCCTCTTGTTGCTGACTTCTATGTCTCGAATAGTCGCTTTGTTCACC
>DAOWDD010000083.1 GCA_030639215.1 Dehalococcoidia bacterium | reverse complement strand
TTGTCATCACTTTGGAACATAACAACAAAACCTGACAAAGCGCTGCAGTTGACGGCGGGGAAAGGTCACGGTCTTCGATTCAAATGACAAAGAAGAAACGGGTTCCAGTTTACACCAGAACCCGGATTTGTGGCTGGTGGAGACGGGGGAGAGTCGAACTCCCCGTCCAAAAGAAGCTACCCAGGATATACTACAAGCTTTTTCAGCTCTTTAATCTCACCTGGCTAACCTCTGCTGACCGAGTTTAGCCAGGCCAGCCGATAACTCTTTCGCCACCCTTTATCGGCATCGGAGCGGCGGCACCTCAACTTTTCGGCGCCCAATCCCGACCCATTGAGGCGAGGTCAAGCTGGGCGTGCAGCCTATTTAATTAGGCTGCAAGAGCGAATTCAGGTTCGCCAATTATTTTTTTGCCACCTGTTTTATGAGGTTGGCGGCACCTCAGCTTGCAATCCTGCGGCATACTTCCCCTGTCGAACCCACGCGTCCCCACTTATCAGGGAAGCCTGAACACCTCCTTATCCTAGCGGTGTCCCTTGATAGCCCGCCTGATTTCCCTGTCCGTATCGCGGCGGGCGATTGTCTCCCGCTTATCATACAGCTTTTTGCCCTTGGCCGGGGCTATCTCAAGCTTGGCGATACTGCCTTTAATGTAGAGCTTTAGCGGGACCAGGGTGAGCCCCTTCTCCTGTATTTTACCGGCTAAACTATCAATCTCCTTACGGTGCAGGAGAAGCTTACGAGGCCGGGTCGGCTCATGGCTCATATAGCTGCCCGCCTCATAGCGGGCGATATGAGCATTTAACAGCCACAACTCCCCTCCCTCAGGCTTAACATAGGCGTCACCAAGACTTACTCTACCGGCCCTGATTGACTTTATTTCAGTACCGGTAAGCACAATGCCAGCCTCAATACTCTCCCCGATATGATAGTTATGATATGCCTTACGGTTGGTAACTACCGTCTTTATCGCCACTACCCTTAATTATACCACACCTTATTGCTTGACCAGTATCAGGTGGCGCTGCCATTCGGGCAAGCTCTTGGGGAAATCGGAGCGGAAATGAGCACCCCGGCTCTCCTCTCTAAGCAGGGCAGCCTCAGCAACCAGGCGGCCGGCAAACGCCAGGTTGTTCAACTCGTAGGAGGGCCGGTCGGTAGGCTCGGGCAGGCACTCCTGCCAGGCAGCCAGGATATCGAGCGTCTCGTTGAGGCTTTCTTTATCGCGGATAATGCCAACCTTGTCCCAGTGCAGCTCCTGCAGAGCAGAGAGGTTGGGCGGCGGCACCTCCTCAAGCGCAGTCCGCTTACTCAGCGAATAGCGGACTGCGGTGTCTTTATCTGTACCGGGTATCTCAGGCACAGCCTCCCTGGTCGTCCTTTCGATAATCCGCTGGCTGAATACCACCGCCTCCAGGAGCGAGTTTGACGCCAGGCGGTTGGCACCGTGGACACCGGTGCAGGAGGCTTCACCGACGACAAACAGGCCGGCGATATTGGTCTCTCCCCAGGTATTGGTCTTAACACCACCCATTACGTAATGGGCCGCCGGCGCCACCGGTATCAGGCCACGGGTAATATCCAGGCCACGCACCAGACAAAACCGATAGATATGGGGGAACCGGGTGGTTATTACATAGGGAGGCAGATGGGTGACATCAACGAAGACTCTGTCCGAGGCCGTCTTTCTCATCTCGTAGAGGATGCTGCGGGTAACCACATCCCGCGGCGCCAGGTCAGCCTCCGGGGTATAGTCGGGCATAAAGCGATAACCATCGACATTGCGCAGTACTCCACCCTCACCCCGGACTGATTCCGAGATAAGAAACGGGCTCACTCCCGGCATACGAAGGGCGGTGGGATGGAACTGGAAGAACTCCATATCCACTATTTCGGCGCCGGCCTTGAAGGCCAGCGCAACGCCGTCACCGGTGGCGACATCAGAGTTGGTACTGAGCTTGTACAGGTGTCCGGTGCCGCCGGTAGCCAGGACCAGGAAGCGACAGCTAAACTCCTCAAAGGAGCCGGTACGGCAGTCGAGGGCCCTTACGCCACTAACCGCCCCATTCTCGACCAGGATCTCGGTGACCAGGCAGTCCTCAAGCACCTGTATCTGAGATGCGCGTACCCGCCGGCTCAGGGTAACCTCAATATGCTCACCGGTGGCATCACCTCCGGCATGGAGGATGCGGGGTACACTGTGTGCTGCCTCCCTGGTCAGCGCAATCTCGCCATTAGCGGTATCAAAGGGCACCTCCAGGTTGACCAGGTCAGCAATACGAGCGGGGGCCTCGCCGGCCAGGATACGTACCGCCTCGGTATCACACAAGCCGTCCCCGGCAGCTACGGTATCCCGGAAATGAAGCTCCTTGGAATCATCCTTACCAATGGCGGCGGCAATACCCCCCTGGGCGTACCTGGTATTGCAGTCCTCAATGCTGCCCTTGGTGATAACCAGCACACTGCACTGCTCCTTAGCCATCAGTGCGGTATAGAGCCCGGCAATGCCGCTGCCGATGATAATATAGTCATACCTGTCCATCAAACTGCTCCTGAAATCTCAGCCGGCTGCCCGGGTTAATCTACTCTAGTCTATCCTGTATCTGGCCTTCCCTTCCTGGTAGAGGTCTCCACCGTAGGCGTCATTGATTACCCTGACCGGGAAATCTTTTACCTCCAGGCAGCGGACTGCCTCCGCCCCCAGCTCTTCGTAGGCGATTACCTCTGACTTTTTAATTTTATGTGAGGCAAGAGCACCGGCCCCGCCGACGACAGCGAAGTATACCGCGTTATACTGCTCGATAGCACCCTTCACCACCGGCGAGCGCACACCCTTACCAATCATCCCCTTAAGGCCCTCAGCGAGCAGACGGGGTGAGTAGCTGTCCATATGTCTGCTGGTGGTGGGGCCAGCCGAGCCAATTACCTGACCCTGCCTGGCCGGGGAAGGACCCATATAGTATATCGTCTGTCCCTTGATATCAAAGGGCAAGGGCTTTCCCAGCTCCAGCGCCTCAATCATCCTCTTATGGGCGGCATCCCGGGCCACATAGACAACGCCGCTCAGTAAAACATCATCCCCGGCCTTAAGCTCCTTGATGACCTCGTCAGTCAGAGGAAGCCTAATCTTCTTTACCATCCTACCCTCCTGCTAAAGAATAGCCTCTTTGTGTCGGCAGCTATGACACTCCAGGTTGACCGCTACCGGCAGGCTGGCGATGTGAGCCGGGAAGACCTCGATATGGACTGCCAGAGCGGTAATACGGCCGCCATAGCCCATTGGCCCGATACCCAGTTTATTCACTCGCTCGAGAATTTCCCGCTCCAGTTCAGCAGTCTCAGTATCCGGGCTGGGCTCACCCACCTTACGCAGCAGCGCCCGCTTCCCCAGCATAATCGTCTTTTCCACGGTTCCTCCGATACCGACACCAACGATAACCGGAGGACAGGCATTACTGCCTGCTTCATCAACGGCATTAACGACAAAGTCGAGCACTCCCTGACGGCCCTGCGCCGGGGACAGCATAGTCTGGCGGAACACATTCTCAGCGCCACCACCCTTGGGTTTAGCGACAATCCTCAAGCTGTCACCGGGGACGATATCGGTATAGATAATAGCCGGGGTATTGTCCTTGGTGTTGACCCTGGCCGAAAAGGGCCGGCTCACCATCGACTTACGCAGATAGCCTCGGGTATAGCCATGCCGTACTCCCTCATTGATTGCTGAGTAGAGGTCGCCACCGACTAC
>DAOWDD010000097.1 GCA_030639215.1 Dehalococcoidia bacterium | reverse complement strand
GAGGATGAATTCGAAGAGAAATACACCTATGGGCTGGTTAAGTGGTGGAATATCGAGCTTAAGGATAAGACTCCGGAGTGGGCCGCTGATAAGACAGGATTGACCGCCGAGCAGATAAGGAGAGTGGCTATAGGATACGGCAAAGCAGCACCGCACGCTATCTCATGGGTAGCCCGCGGCCCCGTGATGCAGGTTAGAGGAGCCTACGCCTGTATGGCTGCCCACGCCCTTAACGGCCTGGTGGGGTCTGTGGATAACGAAGGTGGCACCCTGAAGGCGAATAAGGAGTACACTCAAAGCTTCCCCAGCGAAAAAGAGTTCCTTGACGAAGTCGCTGAAGCCGGGTCAAAACACCAGAAAATAGACCACCGAGGCAGAAAGGAATTCCCCGCTCTCAATGGGGGGAAGTCCGGGGGCGGTGTTGTAACCAATAATGCTGCCGACGGCATCATCAACGAGGACCCCAACGAGATCAAAGTGGCTATCGGCTACATGAATAACTTCGCCTTCTCCTGCACTGGTGCCAAAAGGTGGTATAAGGCTCTTGCCAAAATACCTTTCTTTGTCCACATTACAACTAATGCGTCAGAGACAACCTGGTTTGCTGATATAGTACTACCTTCTAACCACCACATGTTTGAGAAGTGGGGCTACGTTAAATCGTTTGCCAATGGCTATCGCCATGTTACCTTGAACCAGCCTGTCATCGAGCCGATATGGGACGTGCGCACGGACGAGACGGAGATACCATGGTTGATTGCCGAGAAGCTGGCGGAGAGAGGCTTCGATAATTTACTCAGACACTATATGACGTATGAGGACCCGGAGACTGGTAAGGCCCCCACCAATGAGAAGGAATTCGCCCTCAACGCGCTTAAACACGCCACCCATAAACTCTGGGACCCGGCTGAATACCAGGGCGGTGACAAGTTTAACGGCTGGGAGGATTTCAGAGCGACCGGTGTCTGGAACTCAGACCCTTATCCGTACAGGAAAAGATGGGGTGACATGAAGACCAAAACCAAGCTGTTTGAGTTCTATAGTGAGACCCTGAAGGAGGCCCTGGGAAATCACGCTGAAAAACACGGAACAACCATCGACGATATTCTGGAAACCTGCAATTATCAGGCCAGAGGTGAAAAGGCATTCGTCCCACACTACGAGGAGCCCTTCATGTACGGCAGCGAGGACGGGCTGGTGCTTGTGGACTACAAGTCGCGACTTAACCGGGAAGGCAGGTCTGCCAATTGCCCCTGGTACCAGGAACTAAAAGACCATGACCCCGGTGACGAATCCTGGGATGACGTAGCCAAGATAAACCCTGTTGATGCCGTTAAACTTGGGATAAGGAGCGGGGACAGGATAAAGTTGATATCGCCCACAGCGGAGCTGACATGCACCGCAAAGGTCTGGGAAGGCGCGAGGCCGGGAACCGTGGCCAAATGCTACGGACAGGGACACTGGGCATACGGCAAAGTAGCTGCCAGTGAGTTCGGCAAGGTGGCCAGAGGCGGCAATAACAACGAAATCATCCCGGCAGACTATGACCGATTGAGCGGGAGCACCGCCTTTTTCGGCATCGTGCGAGTTAAGGTAGTTAAGGCATAAGAATTTTTATAGAGTCCCTGATTTCACCGACAGCATCGGAATGAATATGAAGGATGTGGCAATGGAAAGTAAGGAATTCTTATTTCAGGAAAATTACAGGAGAGACGCTTATAAGTTGTTAGCGGACTGCTACTACCTGCCTGATGAGGAATTAATAGAAATACTGCGCAGTCTGGATAAATCGAAAGGAAATTTATTTTCTGGAATTGCCGAAAGCGCTTCTTTAACAAGCGACATCGAGGCTTTGAGAATCGACTACTCGAGACTTTTCATAGGACCGTACAGACTTCTGGCTCCGCCTTACGGCTCTGTCTACCTCGAGAATACGAGAAGGGTAATGGGCATCTCAACGCTGGATGTCAGGAACAAGTATGCTGATGAAGGATTACGTATCGATATCAAAGAAGCACCCGACCATATAGCTGTCGAATTGGAGTTCATGTATTATCTTATCTCCAAGGAAGTTGAAGCAGCTCTCAGTTCTGAATCTATCGGTGCTACCAGTTATCTAAAAAAGCAGCAAGACTTCCTTGATGCTCATCTGGGCAGATGGGTATCTGATTTCAGCAACAACATAGACATAAATGCAGAGACGGTATTTTACAGGGACTTGGCCCGTCAAACGAAGTCATTTATAGAAGCAGACTTAAAGAGTTTATCTCAGTCCCCTATTCTCGCCTTCTAGAATATTTAACAAGGAGAGATGGGTACGTGATACCTGTAGTGTCTTTTATCGGCAGGTCCAACTCCGGAAAGACCACGCTCTTGGAGAAGGTGGTAAGAGAACTAAAATTAAAAGGCTATCGTGTCGGCGTAGTCAAGCATACCCACCATAACTTTGCCATAGACCAACCGGGAAAGGATTCCTGGCGGCTTGCTCAGGCCGGTAGCGATGTCGTCGCTGTTTCTTCCCCAAACAAAGTGGCCTTTATTGAACATGTGGAGTCGGAAGTCGATTTAAGCCAGCTTTCAACATTCTTTGAGGGAAAAGTAGACATATTGCTCGCGGAGGGATACAAGAAAGGCGATGCTGCCAAGATACTGGTACTGGCTACCGGGCAAAACAGGGAACAGCTTTGCCTTGAGGAGCCTTTAGTTACTATCACAGCTCGCCCTTCTTCGCCGGGATATCCGCAATTTGATTATGACGATGTTATTCATATCGTAGATTTACTTATTGCGCAGATAGACAAGAATCACCCTGGTACTATTGCCGAGACTATCGATACGGTCGATTTGAACTCGGGACGGTGTAACACCGTTATCGTAATGAGTTCCCCTTCTTAATGCAGGAATACATTATGCAGGCAAAATCCTTCAGATTCAATATCCAGGAATTGGGCGGAGCATTGGGAGACTTGGGAGTTCTTCTGCCTCTCACGGTAGCTCTGATCACCTTAAATCATATGAACGCTACCAGTGTTTTCCTGGTGGTGGGCCTGGCCTATATAATAGCCGGGGTGTTTTATCGCCTACCTGTACCAGTGCAGCCCCTTAAAGCTGTGGCGGCCATTGCCATAGCGGGAGGTCTGTCTCCCAGCATCATATCGGCTTCGGGTCTGGTGATGGCAGCCTTCTTGCTGCTGATAGTCGGCACGGGAGCCATAAGTTGGGTGGCCAAGCTCTTTCCCAAG
>DAOWDD010000139.1 GCA_030639215.1 Dehalococcoidia bacterium | reverse complement strand
GTGCGGGTCAATGACTACTGGTTTGATATTGCACCGGCTGGGGGCTACTTCCTGTTCAGCGACCACCTGGACCGTCCCAGTCTTATCAGCGCCGTGAGTAAGGTAACCGGCGATGCCGATGTAGATATCAGCTCAATGCATGTAGGACGTCTTAAACCGAGAGGGCAGGCGTTGATGATACTGGCCCTCGATGAGCCCCTGTCTAAGAAGCAAATTAAGCAGGTGCTGGCTATCCCCGATGTCTATGCCGCCAAGCTGGTAAGGCTATAGCAGTTCGCCTGAAGGCAGCTACCCCAGCCGGCGGAAGACCAAGCCTGATGGGGGTTTGGGGTAGAAGTAGGACGATTTTCTGGGCATACGGTCACCGACATCGGCAATAGCCTTAATTACTTCCGTCTTGACCGGGCTCAGGAAAAAGGCGAGCTGGTATTCACGGTTCAACACCTTGTTTATCACATCCATCTTGTCATGGTTGAAGGCAAGCGATGTTTCCTCCCGCTCGCTGGTCAGACCGAGCATTTCCTCCAGTATGACATGGTCAACAATGCTAACATCCAGTCTCTTGTATAGCTCACTGTGAAAGTAGGGCACCATCTGGCTGGCAGTAGCAGAGTCACCCAGTTTGAGCAGCAGAAGGCTCCCCGGTGATAAGCCAAAAAGGACTATCCGGACCTGGTCTGTCCTATCACCAGCCAGTAAATCATCAACCTGCTGAGAGATATCGGGTGTCCCTAGCGGCAGCTCCTCCATCTGAAATAGCGTTGCCAGCCTGCTCTTTAGTTCACTCAGGGTTACCTTTGAGATGCCCCGGACCAGCCGGTGGGGTGAGAGAATAATAAGCCCGGGGTCGGTAAAATCTACCAGTTCCATCATCACAAAGTTAAACCCTTCATCCCCCGAGGCCGATGGAGAGCAGGTGAGCCTTTCCTTCCTATAATTAAGGGCGCTCTCATAGCGGTGGTGTCCGTCGGCAATATAGAGCGGTCTATCGGAAAGACGGGCCGATATCTGACTGATAACCTCAGGACTGGTGATAGCCCAGATTCTGTGCCCCTCTTCGCTACTGATTAGATCAATTATCGGTCGGTCCTGTTCCTTTTCAGCCAGCAGAGAAGCTATTTGCTGCCCCTGATCTTCAAACATAGCAAAAATCGGGCTGGTGTTAGCCTGAAGTGCCCACAGCAGGTTCAGACGGTCATCCTTTGGCTTGCCTCGCGTGCTCTCGTGAGGGCGGATGACCATCCTGTCCCATTCCTCCAGCCTGACCGCAGCGATGATGCCGTGGCGTCTATACCTTGCGCCGTTATAGCTAAAACAGTGCTGATGAAGATAGATGGCCGGCAGTCCGTCTGTCTTAAGGACTCCCTTATCAAGCCACTGCTTAAGGGTAGCCGCCGAGCGAGTATATTTATTGTCTTCATCTGTATCCGATGGCAGCTGCTGCCCGTGCTCAAGCTTGACAAAGCTATACTCGCTGCGATGGTAAAGCTCCTGTTCCGCCTCGGGGGTGATAATATCATAGGGAGGGCAGATAACCGATGAAATATCCTGGACCAGCCGCTCATTATAGCGCACCCCTCGAAAGGGACGAATCTCAGCCATACCTACCTGGTCTCTCTGCTTTCCTCAATATTCGGCATCCTCTTAAGTCTACTTTATTAGGCAGGAGAGGCGCAAATCCGAAGGGGTGCAGCATAATATGACTGTGCGGCTTATATGATATAATCTGTTTAAGTCACATACCATAGGGTAAATAGGTGGAGAACTCAACTCAGGTAACTGAAAGAATAGAGCAGTTAAGGGCTCAACTTAACCATCATAATTACTGCTATTATGTGCTGGACAACCCTGAAATCAGCGATGCCGAATATGACACGCTGATGATAGAATTAAAGCAACTGGAGGCAGCATACCCATCGTTGCTGACTCCGGACTCGCCCACTCAGCGCGTCGGTGCCGCTCCGGTAGAAGCATTTGGTGTGGTAGAACATCCGCTCCCCCTGTTGTCGCTGGGTAATGTCTTTAATAGAGAGGAGCTAGAGGGCTGGTATACCCGAATCGTAAAGCTGCTGGGGGAGCAGCCATCCAACTTCGTCTGTGAGCACAAGATTGACGGACTGGCGGTAGCTTTGACCTATATTGACGGTCAGCTAATCATCGGGGCTACTCGTGGTGACGGCTTGCGCGGTGAGAATATCACTCAGAACCTGAGAACTATCAGAAGTATACCCCTATCCGTATCCAAGGAGGCGCCGCCTCGCTTTGAGGTGCGTGGTGAAGTCTTTCTGCCCAGGACCGGCTTTG
>DAOWDD010000035.1 GCA_030639215.1 Dehalococcoidia bacterium | reverse complement strand
TCGGTAATCAGGGTAAAGGGGATGAGGGCCTGCTTCAGCTCCCAGGCGGTGAGGCGTGCCCCCTGGAGAAGGGGGCGGGTCTCGCTGGCGAGCACCCTTATCTTCTTGCCCTGCTCTTTTGCCTGCCTGATTACGCCGAGGGCGGTGCCGCAGCCGGTGGTCGCCAGGGGTCCGGTATTACAGTGGGTCAGGATGGTAGCGCCGTCCCTGATTAATTCAGCACCGAAGCGGGCCAGTTTTCCGGTCGCCTCAGCCTCTTCCGAGTGTATCCTGGCTGCTTCACTAACCAGTGCCTTTTTGATTTGTTCCATATCCCCACCGGCTCCGGCTGCCTGCTGCATGCGGTCAATAGCCGCAAAGAGGTTTCTCGCCGTGGGTCTGGTGGCGGCCAGGGTTTGCATAATGTCTTTGAGCTTGAGCAGGAATTCGTCTCTTGAAGCGGCCTCTATCTTCAGGGCGCCCAGGGCTATTCCGTAGGCGCCAGCCACCCCGATTGCCGGCGCTCCCCTGATTCTCATTTCCTTAATCGCTGCGGCGACCTCTTGATAATCGCTAAGCTCCAGGTAGACCTCTTCCCGGGGGAGTCTGGTCTGGTCAAGGAGTTTTACTTTATTGCCCAGCCATTCTATGGGCTGGTAGCCTATTTCTGTCATCCTTATCCTCTCGTGACCTCCTCTGAAGGGGAAGGTTTTCTTAAAGAGGGGCTGCGCCCCTCTTAGACGCCCCTTTAATAAAATCTCCTTAAGATAGGGAATTAGCCTGTAATGGAGGCCTCGCTTCTACTGAGTGAGCCTTTTCTATCTGCCGTTCCTCCCACTGCTTGCGATATATCTCCATAAGTACAAAGTCGTATCCGTCCTTTGTGAAGCGTCCGCAGGGAGTGAACCCGCATTTCTTAAAGCAGCGCTGCGCTCGGTGGTTTGAGTCGATGGTCTTCAGGTAGATGCGGTTGAGGCTGGTGGCTCGGTAGATGTTGTCAAGCAGGGTAGTTACGGCATCAGCACCATACCCTTTGTCCCAGCAGTCGCGGTTGCCAATCATAATCCCCAGCTCGACCTCACCTTTAGTTTCATTGATGTTGTAGTAAGAGCAGGTGCCGATGTGCTTGCCGGCCAGCGTTTCTATGGCAAATACGTATTTGTTTGGGGATGGGTAGCGTATTTCACTCAGGTAGTCTGATAGGTACCGGGCAAAGGTCGTTGTTAGTACCGGGGTTGCATCAAGGCGAACCAGCTCGGGGTCCGTCTGCCAGACATAGCTATCTAAGGCGTCAGCCAATCCTCTCTTACGAAGCCTGACCTTTTTGCTGGTAATCATACCACTCTCAAAGGGCCCCAGTCTTAAAGGGGGATGAGTCCTCCCCTTCTACCAGCAGCTCCCGGAGGGCCTGCTCCGCTGCCTGCTGGACTGTCTCGTTGGGCTCATCCAGGCATTGTTCCAGGAAGTTCTTTGCCTCGGTGCCGCCTATCTGTCCCAGTGCCTCGATGACGGTCAACTGGACTTCAACGTCAGGGTCAGCGGCAAGCTCGATTATACAGGGAACTGCCTCTTCCTCACCCAGTTCGCCGCAGGCCCTGGCCACTTCATAGCGTATCTCAGAGTCAGGACTGCCCGCCTCATTCAGTAATATGGACAGCCAGGAAGGGTTGCCGTTCTTCCCCATTGCGTAGATGGAGCTGACTCTAAGTCTGGGGCTACTGCTCCGGTAGGCCTCCCCGATGGCTTTCTCTACCTCAGGAGAGTCCAGCGGGGCTATTGCTTCCAGAGCGCGGCGTTTTACTTCTATCGGCTTGCTTCTATCGTTTAGTGCAGCGAGTAAAGCCTGATATATCTTTGATGTGTAAGCAGGGCGCAGCTTTTGCTGTTCAACCAGCATAGTGAATTTTCCCAGTCCTGTTGCTGCCGCTGCCTGGACCAGCTTTGAGTTGTCCTGCTCCATTAGAGCAATCAGGGTGTTTATCAGGGAGGGTTCCTCGTTTTCCCAGAGACCTTCGATTGCCTTGCTCCGTACCTCGGCGTCCTGGTCGCTCAGGCATTTCTTGAAGGTGCTGTCAAAGTCAAGCTCAAAGTTATCCTCGGCAAGCTCAACCAGTCGGGATACAATCTGCCGCCGCCGTTCCGGCTTAATTGTTGGCCATACTTCTTCCAGGAAACTCAGCTCTTCCGGGATTATGTTTGACAGGTCGGCCAGGCTTGAGTTAAGCAGCGGTCTGTCACTGTCAGCCAGGTCAGTAATTATTTCCTCAATAGGCAATAGCATAGTAGGTACCTGCTTTTTTCATTCTTCCTCTTCTTCGTCATTCTCTTCGCTTTCCCAGATGGGCTCGGTGAAGTGGTCTATGTATTCCCCCATAGCCTCGGCTGCCGCCTGCTTCATACCCTCTCTTGTTTCTATCGCTAGCTGCGTTAGCTCGGTCAGGTCAATTTCAATGTTCAGTATTCTGCTGAGGACTTTAAGTATCACCAGGGAGGCCATCGGGTTTTGTATTCTGGTAGCATACATCGGGACTTCACCCAGCAGGCATATCCCGTCAATACCTCTCTCCTTTGCCACTCCCAGCATCAGTCCATTGAGTCCGGCGATTTGCAGGTTGCCCTTTTGTACCAGGTCATATTTTTTCAGGTCTTCGGTTAGCTTCTGGTTGGTGCCTACTCCCCAGACCTTGGGCTGCTCGGTATGATGAATACGCGTTAAGGCTGCGGCGAGGGTATAAACTCGCTTGGCCAGAAATCTTATCCCGACATCAAGGACACAGTTAGCCAGCTCATATCCTTTAGAGGCTGGCTGGTCTTCGCCGATGAATAGTATCAGGTCGCTCCTTCCCTCTTTGTTCTTCCAGTAGTAGAACCTGTTCTGAGGGAACTGTGGCGCCTCAACGACATGGTCCCGGACCACTATCCCGATGGGGTCAAAGAAATAGGAAGCCTCAATCTCCCCCAGTCTCTTAAAGGAGAGCTTTTTGGCTAAATAGGTAGCTGCAATAGTGGCTACGTTGCCGATACCGGGCCAGGTAGCCAGCATAACCGGCGAGTTAAGTTTGGGCCGGGCATAAATCTTGACCAGTTTTTTCATTCCATCATGCCTCTTGTTCTTAATTTTTGACTACTACTGACACACCGGGGCAATAGAAGGAAGGTGTGTTAATCGAGCCGCCTTCCCACTTGGCATCACTGCCAATAGCGGTAATCTCCTTGAGCAGCTGGTAGACATTTCCAGACACCATAGTATCCTTGACCCTACCTACTATTTTACCACTTTCTATCTTAAAACCAAGCAGGACGTTACCGCTGAAATCGCCGCTCAAAATGTTGCCCTGTGCCGCTCCCATAAGGTACTCGATAACCAGTCCTTCCTTGACGTCGTTTACCATTTCTTCAAAGGTGGTGTTACCTGGGGTGAGGATGAAGGTGGTGGGGGCCGGAGCAAGCATCCCGCCGCTGTTTCTGGTGCCGTTGCCCGTGCTCTGCGTGCGGGCGAGGGCCGCTGTTTGCAGGTCGTAGATGAAATTAGCTATTTTTCCTTCTTCAACAAGGAGGGTACACCTGCTGGGTACGCCTTCATCATCAGCAGGGCGGCTTTCCGGGCGGTAGTCTATTGTGGGGTCGTCATGTAGCGAGAACTTTCTGTCAAAGACCGGTTCGCCAGTTCTATTGCCTATCGGTGAAGCCCCCTCCAGGACTATCTTGCCATTGAAGGCTGCCATCAATGGTGGGATTAGGGCGCTGGCTACTCCGCTGGGGGTAAAGACTACCGGCATCCTTTTGCTTGGTAATCGGGCTTGATTTTCGGCTAATTCAAGCTGCCGGAGCACAACGTTGGTTACGGCCCTGGTCTCACTTATGGGGTGGCACGAGCTTTCACTTTCACCGACAAAGAGCATATCCGTGTTGCGGATCAAGTGACCTTCGATACCGAGAGCAAAGGTACTCTGCTTGTAGTTTACCTCGCCGCCGCGGGAGTTTATGATACGGACCGATGTTATGTCCTTATTTACCTCAGCCTGACATAGAATATCCTGGCTGTGCCCCCTGACTGTGGCTATCAGTTCTTCGCCGAGCTTGACCATTTCATCCAGTGATACTGATTCTACGTCAGGGTCAAAGACCTTAATCTCCGGGTATGGGGTCAGTGAGGGGAGCTCAAACTCAGCCTTTATGCCGAATTCGGCTGTTTCTACTGCGGCACTGACCAGGTCCCGGCTACCGCTCGTCCCGCTGCTGATGGCATAGCCTATCCTGCCGTTTTTGACAATGCGTAAAGCCGTGTAGCTGCTCTGTTTACTCTGGATGTGCTTCAGGCGGTTGGCTTCAAACTGGACCGGGGTTTCCTCCGCAGTGACCATAAAGACTTCGGCTTCCTCGGCTGCTTGTTTGGCCCGGGCCAGGATATTTTCCATTTAGCTGCCTCCTATCAGGCAGTGGCGGATTCTGATATGGGGACTGCCGTTGGAAACGGGAAGGGGTACCTGACCCCCCTTGCCGCAGCCGCCACCCTGGTTCATATCAAGGTCATTGCCAATGCCGTCCATGTTCTTCAGTGTCTTGAACACATTTCCGGTGAGTGTTACAGGTCTTACCTGTTCGGCGATTTTTCCGTTACGTATCCTGTAGGCTTCACCGGAGGAAAAGGTGAACATCTCCATACTGGTGGTGCCGCCATACCAGTTTTTGGCGTATATCCCTTCCTTGATGTCACCGATTAAGTCACCAAACGTGGCTGCCCCTGGTTCGATGTAGGTATTGGTCATCCGGACTATCGGTGGGTAGCGATAGCTGACCGCTCTGGCGTTGCCGGTAGGCTTCTCCTTCATCTTGGCGGCGGTCTCCCGGGAATGAAGACGGCCGACCAGTTTACCCTCACTAATGAGGTAGGTCTTCGTTGCCGGTACTCCTTCATCGTCATACCTGTAGCTGCCGCGCAGCCCTGGTATCGTTGCCGTATCAACGATATTAAGCTCGGTGCTGCCAAACTCTCTGCCCAGGGTCATAACCTCGCCAAGGCGTTCGTTTTCGTAGACAAAATCGGACTCTGATAAGTGGCCGAATGCCTCGTGGACGAAGACTCCGGCCAGGACCGGGTCTAAGACCACCGTATATTCTCCCCCCTTTACCTGTGGGGCGGATAGCAGCCCTACCGCATTTCGGGACATCTCCTCTACCTGCTGGTGGAGGCCCGTGACTTTCCCGAAATCCCCCCGGCTGCCCAGGCTCAGTCCTACCTGCTGTATCTCATTACCTTCTGTGGCAACCGCTGCCAGGCGCAGGGTAACGTCCGCTCTCTCCTGCTCGATATAGCTGCCTGGCGAGCTTAAGAAGATGCTCTTTTTGCGACCGTCACCGTAGGAAATAATCGAGGTCTGGATTTTCGGGACTGCCCAGATAATGTCATTATATTCATCCAGCAGCAGTTTCTTTTTCGCTAGAGGTATAGCCGCCGGGTTACTATTCGCCTCAGTGAGCACTGTATCGACCGCAGGTTCGACCGGGGCCAGCTTGCTTTTCTTGCCACCGGCAAGCTCTGCCTGCTTAACAGCCAGTGCAACCCTGCCTGGCAGGTCATCCAGGCTGTTGAAGCTGACAAAGCCCCAGCCGCCTTTTACCAGGGCTCGCACATTTCCACCGACCGAGCTTGTCTTACCAATGGATTCCAGTTC
>DAOWDD010000067.1 GCA_030639215.1 Dehalococcoidia bacterium | reverse complement strand
TCCTTGGCAACCACCACGTCCACAATTCCCATGCCAATATTCATGTCAAAGATCAGCTCTTCCTCGTTCTGCCGGCCCGGTTTGAGGCCAGCGACAACCTCGCCGATCTCGGCATAAAGTGGTGGCAGGCCATGCTCCAAATATCCTATTGACATGAAATAGTTCATCTCATCCATGCTATCAACTAGTAACTTATCCGCCCGTTTCACTGTCTTCCACTCGAAAGTCGAGTCTAAATCTACTGGCAGAAGTAAGGCTCCCGGCTTTATCCACTCATCCTTAATCTGTGGATCGGGTTTCTGTCGGATAGCAGTGGCTGTTACCACAACAGCGGAATCTCGCACTAGCATCTCGATGCTGGTGGCCTCCGCGATTTCAAAGCCATAAGACTCCTTGAACCTGGCAGCCATCTGCTGGGCTATCCCGGGCCGGATATCCATTACCTTAACCTTCTTCAAATCTGGCATGACCGAGGCAAGAGCCATTAAATGCTCATGTCCCTGCACACCACAGCCAAATATCCCTATCTCTGAACTGCGTTGCCGAGCCAGTAGTTTAACAGCGATGGCCGAAACAGAGGCGGTTCGCTTTGCCGTTATCCAGCTGCCATCCATTATCGCCAGTGGCCAGCCGGTCTGAATATCGTTCAAAATCACGAGCCCTGAAGTTTGGTTGAGCTTGTATTTATAATTGTCCGGGAAGCAAGCCGCCCACTTTATGCCACAGGCTCCCGCGGCAGGGACAAAGGCGGGCATGGCATGATGAAAGGTATCATATATTGGATGTATGCCTATCTTGGCCGGCATCTCGACCATCTTTTTACCATGCTCAGCGAGTGCCGTACTCACCATTTTCATCATATCGGTCTCAGTGTAACCCATATTCTCGATCTGGCTGCGGTTTATATATAAAATCTCCTTACCGCGAAGGATCTCAGGGCAGGTTTGCTTAACGCTCTTGCTATCCTCAAATTGCCACCCTTTTAGCTTATCCAACTTTCCCTCCTGACTACGGTTTCCCGTTTTAGTTCTTACCTATGTAAAACAGGCAGTGTACTTTATGGAGTGCACCCTAATGAAATACTGAGCTAGTTTCAATTATACCTCAATTTGCCTCACAGCCGCATCTTGGCGGAAAGCCAATAAATCAAATTAACCTTACTATTGAAGTAAGCCCGCCATTATCATATAATCTGACGAGTACCTGCCCCGCCAATCATTTCACTATCGTGACTTCAAGCCAGGTTTGAGCGTGGGGACAAAGCGAATCAAAGGCAAGGAGGTAACGCATGGGTAAACTCAACGGGAAGGTTGCCCTCATCACCGGAGCCGGTTCCGGTTTCGGCAAGGCAATGGCGCTTCGCTTCGCCAAAGAGGACGCCAAAATAGTGGTCGCTGACCTCGCCTCTGATCAGGGCGAGAAGACAGTTAACATGATTAGGGAGAGCGGTGGAGAAGCCATTTCGATCCAGGCCGACGTTGCCCAGGCCGAAGATGCAAAGAGGATGGTCAAGGCAGCTGTAGCCACCTTTGGCAAACTGGATATTCTCTGCAATAATGCCGGTATTGTCGGCGAGGGCAAACTTACCGAGATTACCGAAGAGCAGTGGCAGAAAACCATTGCCATTGACCTCACTGGGGTCTGGCTGGGTATGAAGTTTGGCATTCCGGAGATGCTCAAAACCGGGGGCGGGGTGGTGGTCAACACGGCCTCCATTGCCGGTTTCTCCGTCCTCTCCGGTGTTCCCGCCGACTACAACGTCGCCAAGGCCGGAGTGATTATGCTAACCAAAACAGCCGCCGTTGAGTTTGCCCCCAAGATCAGGGTCAACTGTATCTGCCCCGGTCACTGTCTCACTGAGATGACCGAGCAGTGGATGACCACCGCTACTCCTGAGGCCATCGCTGAGATTAACGCCATGTCACTCTTAGGTAGAATGGGCACCGCCGAAGAAGTAGCTCAGGCCGCCCTTTTCCTTGCCTGCGATGAGACTTCGTCATACATCACTGGTGAATCACTGGTCGTTGATGGTGGCCATACGGTGGTAAGCCGCGGGGAAATCGAACTGTAATCACTACCTTGACATCCAACCTTCAACCGCACCTCGTGCTGTCGCATAGATAGATGACGCATAGCTTGCACCGTAACAACCCACACAGCTCACTGAACTACCTGACACCAGCAGAGTTTGCCAGAAGATACTACGGAAAGAACCAGATAAAAGGAGTTAAGCAACCTTTAGAAAAGGCGGGTAGTCTCTCATTCTAGGTGGTACTAAGAATGGGGGCAACCCACTGGCCCATATGATTAGTGGCGTATTGCTTCTTTCGGTGTAATCTATTCGCCGGCATTAACACCTGATAATCCATTATACTAGAATCCGGGTATCGATAAATCTTGAGGGGGAGAGCTTGAAGAAGGGCGGCGTACGGCCGGATAACCGGGAGGTTATTATCATCGCGGAGCGGTGTAAGGAGTGCGACTTCTGCATTGAGTTCTGCCCGCAGCACATTATCGTTAAGTCCACTGAAATTAACAGCAAGGGGTATCATCCGGTCTACCTCAGTGATGAAGCGAAATGCACCAAGTGCGATATCTGCGGGATGATTTGTCCCGACTTTGCTATCGGTATTGTGGATATCGAGAAGAAACAAGAAGCCAGGGGTTAGCTATGACGGAGAGAAAATACCTCGCCGGCGAGTTCTTTATGAGCGGAGATGATGCCTGTGCTGAGGGGGCCATCAGTGCTGGCTGCCGCTTTTTTGCCGGGTACCCCATCACGCCAGCCAGTGAGATTGCGGAAAGGATGTCGGAGCGGCTGCCCGAGGTCGCCGGTAGCTATATCCAGATGGAAGATGAAATGGCGTCACTGGCGGCGGTCCTGGGGGCATCGTGGGGTGGCGTCAAGGCAATGACGGCTACCTCCGGACCTGGTTTCAGCCTGATGATGGAAAACCTTGGCCTGGGGATTATGACGGAGACCCCTTGCGTTATTGTGGACGTACAGCGCGGCAGCCCATCAACCGGTCTGCCGACACTGACTGGTCAGGGTGATATGATGCAGGCGCGCTGGGGCAGCCACGGCTCCTACAGCATTATCGCCCTGTCTCCTGATTCTCCACAGGAGCTCTACGACCTGACGGTAAAGGCATTCAACCTGTCCGAAAAATACCGCCTGCCGGTCTTGGTTATGACCGAAGCCGCTACCGGACATATGTACGAAAAGGTGGTCATCCCCCCGATGAATGAGATAGAAGTGATACACCGGCGCAAACCCGCTGTCTCTGCCGGGGAATACCTGCCGTTTAAACCGGATGCCGACCTGGTCCCCCCGATGGCAAACGCCGGTGAGGGCTACCGGGTGCATATTACAGGGTTGACCCATGATGAGCGGGGGTACCCGGCGATGACCCCTGAGGCGCAGGACAGGCTGGTAAGACGTCTGGTGGACAAGATTGAACAGAATAGGGAAGATATCATTGACCTGGAGGAGGATGGGATAGATAGTGCTGAGGTGGTGGTCTGCTCCTACGGTATCTCAGCCCGGGTCTCACGTATTGCTGTTGAGCAGGCTCGGGCCGAGGGTGTCCGGGTCGGTATGCTGAGGTTAATTACCGTTTGGCCTTTTCCTGAGGACAGAATCAGGGATATTGCGGGACAGACCAGGGTGTTCGTAGTGCCCGAGGTTAACTACGGGCAGATATCCCTTGAGGTGGAGCGGTGCGCCTGTGGCAAGGCAAAGACGGTGCTGGTGCCTCATATGGGTGGTGGGGTACACGCTCCGAGGACAATATTAGAGGCTATCAAGCAGGTGGTGAGATGAATACGGTTACCCTGGATGGAGTAAGTCACCCTCTGGACCCTTACCTGAGAGCAGAGCGGATGCCTCATATCTGGTGCTCCGGCTGTGGCCTGGGCATAGTCGTAAACTGCTTCTTGAGGGGACTGATTAAGTCCAGGCTCGAGTTGGATAAGGTCGTCGTAGTTTCGGGAATAGGTTGCACCGGCAGGGCGTCCGGCTATATCAACCTGGACTCATTCCACACCACTCATGGCCGCGCCATACCCTTTGCTACCGGTTTAAGCTGGCCAACTCGGAGTTGAAGGTCGTGGTGATAAGCGGTGATGGCGACCTGGCTGCTATCGGAGGCAATCACCTTATTCACGCCGCTCGCCGCAATGCCGATATCACGGTGTTGTGCATCAACAACTTCATCTACGGGATGACCGGGGGACAGGTCGGACCGACGACGCCGCTGACGGCGCGGACGACTACCTCGGTGGGGGGCAATATCGATGAACCGTTTAATATCCCGTATCTGGCGGTGGCCAGCGGCGCTGCCTATGTAGCGCGCTGGACAACGGCACAGGTCCTCAGGCTGGAGAAGAGTATTACTGAAGCATT
>DAOWDD010000077.1 GCA_030639215.1 Dehalococcoidia bacterium | reverse complement strand
CAATATCTTCAAGCAAAGGCAAGAGCAGAAAAAAAGTGTTGTGGGAGAAAACTTGGAGGCGACGACCGGATTCGAACGGGTGAATAGCGGTTTTGCAAACCGCCGCCTTAACCACTTGGCTACGTCGCCCCACGGGCTTACTCTATTGGAGCGGAAGACGAGATTCGAACTGGCGACCTTTTCCTTGGCAAGGAAACGTTCTACCACTGAACTACTTCCGCACATTCAAACTATGCCGGAACCCCTTTCCCACCTCTCTCTTTCCTGGCAGCAGAGCCAGGTTCTTGGTGCCGGGGGGGAGATTTGAACTCCCACGAGCTTGCGCTCACTAGCCCCTCAAGCTAGCGCGTCTACCAATTCCGCCACCTCGGCCCAAATCTGGCAGGAGTGGGAGGGCTCGAACCCCCGACCTGCGGTTTTGGAGACCGCTGCTCTCCCAACTGAGCTACACTCCTGCACTAGCCCCTATTTTAACATAACTCAGCACAAAAATTAACCTCCTGAGCCCCCCACAACCGAACCCGTTATTCTATCGGGCGTTCTAAAAGCGGTTTGAAGACCACATCCGAGCCGACTCCGGGTAAGGGCGCTACCGGCTCGGTCAGCAGGAACTCCCCGCTCAGTATCCATTCCTTAAGAGTGGTGGCAATCTCTACCGCCCTCGAGTAGCTGGACAGCGAAGCGGTCGGTACCTTCTTACCCCGAATTACTATCTTGCCGCTCTTTAGCTGGGCATAACTGACCTCAGCCAGGATGTCCGGCTTCATATAGGGATATGCCTCTGAGTAGTCCACCACAGCGGCGAAGATGTCCTCATCACTCACTGCCGTATAGCGCAGGATTTCCTCGGAGAGTATCGGGATGGGTATTCCCACCCCCACCGTTAAGGTACAGCCATACCCCAGCATGCTTGCCCCGACCAGCCACCGCGGCTTCATCTGCTTCAGATCGCCGATTACGGCAAGGGTGCCAGCCCCCCTTCTCGGAGTCCCGTTGTCCGAGCGGAGCACATTGGGGCTGTGCTGGGTGCCCTGCCAGGCGATAAAGCCGGTGCCGCCACCTAGGAATATCCTGGTGCCGATGCCGATGGTCTTGTAGTACGGGTCGTTGAACAGTGGGGAGAGCTGCCCGGCGCTGCAAAAGTGGGCATTAGCCAGCTTGGGTTTCAATACCCCCATATAGGTGTAAATCGTCTTGTCCGAGAGGTTCACCGCCACATTATAGTTCTGGTAGGCATTCCGGATGTTGAACAGTACGGCTTCATTAAGGTCCTTGATGTTTATCCAGGTCTCCAGCTTTTTCCGGGGATAGCAGTCTGTACCGTAAGCGGTGGCTGCCAGCCTGATATCCTTCCCGGCTGCCAGCTCTTCAATGACATGCCCGCCGCCATAGTTGAAATCACCGGGATGGGACCTGTTCCTGGGGTCATCATCGGGCAGGGCGTTAGCCCCGATATAGAGGTCTACGGCAGCAAACCCGGTGTAGGCCGGAACGTCATTAAGGTAGGCTCGACCGCCACCCAGCTTTATCTTCGGCTTGGAGTGCCCGATATTAATGTAAGCGCCGGAGGAGCACATCGGACCGAAGGTGCCGGTAGTAACTACATCCACCTCCTGGGCCGCCTTTTTGGCGCCCTTCTCCTTAACGATGCCTATTATCTCTTCGGCGGTAACCACTACCGCCTTACCCTCTCTTATCTTTTCGTTTATCTCTGCGATTGTCTTTGCCATAGCATAAAGATAATAATGTTAAAGGCTGGATTTGTCAATTTGCCCTGGCTAGAAAGGCTCGACTCAGATACACCACTGCGCCAATAGCGGTATTGACATTATGCAGGTATGATAACGACCGATATCTAGCACATCTAGTGTAATGGCCGTGTTCAAAGCCATATCATATGGAGTGAGGGGCGGAATGCACCCCGTTAGAACTGGACCAAATCAGGCACCAATGATCTGCAGTGATGTGTTATCCCAGCATATTCTCATGGGCTGCGGTACCTTAACCCCTGATGCAATCTGTAATTGCGGTACCAGGCTCGATAGCTTTCCCACCCGGTTCTGGCCTCAGCCAGGCTGTTGATGCCGATGGTCTGCCCCCGAAAATAGGTTATCATTAGGCGCGTGTTGAAAGCAGTCGACAAACGGAGTAATAGAAACCTTTTCCCAGCTCACCTCTGCCCCATCTTGAAAAAGGTCCACGGTTGGCTCGGTCTATCCTTGAGGTATCCTTCCAAGTAGCTCCATTGGGGATGCTCGTCAAGGAACTCTTTAGCATAGAAAGGCATGCCGCTAGAACTGCCCCACCTTGCCCAGAAACTCATCTCTTTGGCAAGGTCGCTATCCATCACTTTACCATCTACCGCCCCTTGGGGCCGGAAAGGCTCCCTATCCGGCCAGTACTCAAAGGCATCTAGCTCATAGTGTCCCTCTATGGTACGAGAACAAGGGTTTTCCTTCTTGAGATAAACATCATAATGGTCAGCCAGTATTTCTTGCGCCACCGAGATATCGATATTGCCATGGTATTTCTCCATTAGCTGGGTAAGGCGAACACGCCGCGCTCCCGATGCCATCCTGATGTCAGTATAGCCCGTCTTAGAGCATTCCAGATTACGGATTCTAGGATCCTCAGGAGCATTAAAACCGATGAAATAACCATCTTTCTTTCGTTGAACGCTATGGTACTTCAAACCCAGCTCTAAACGCATGATTTCACCAGTATTTATATCGCCCAATAGCCAACTATTGGCATAGCCACCGTTGTTCTGTTTCTCCATAAATTCAACAAACTCATCCAGCGTATCGGCGTATTGCATAGCTTTACGCACACGGACGAACTCCGGTACTTCATTTGGATCGTACAGACTAAAACCACCGATAGTAGTTTCCGTACCCATAAGTCCCGCTTCAGTTACGAAAAAGTCAGTCATACTGTCTATGAATCCCGGCACGCTCTGCATGAACATACGATGGCCGCTGGCGGGCTTGATATCCAGAATCACGTTGAAGAACTGACCCTGCTCAAAGGCATCCCAACTATTATGAGCCATGATAATCTTGCCGCCCTTGGTTGCCGATCCTGCCGCGATGAACCCGCTGCAATGGTCATTATCGCCACCAGCGTATTTCCCTGCCACTTCATTGGGCCACCAGTATCCGGTAAGCTCCTCATAGCCGTTCCAAGTCAGAACTTCCTGCCAGCTTATGTCCACTCCAGCCGCCTTAGCCCCATCAGCAATGCCTCTTATCTCCTCTAGAAACTCCTGGTCCGTATACCGGACGAATAGCTTCTCAGCTGCTTCGACAAAGAATTCCCACTCCATGCCGGTATCTAAATAGGTGAGGTACTTCAAGCTCCCGAGTATCTCCTTGAGCTCTGGGGCAACTAGGTAACCATGCTGAAAGCCCCTCTCATAAGGGGCACCCTCAATGTGGATATAGACCCAGCCATTTTCATCGAAGCGGTAACCACTTTCATACTGAGTAATCTCTCTACTTGTTTCGGGTATAGTGGCTCCATTGGTGCTACTTACACAGCCGGGAACGCAGAATAATGTAACAAAAACAAGAGAAACCGCCAACACCCCAAATAATACTACTCTGACTCTTCTGTTTGCCTTTACGGCGATATGCCCCAGGTGCATTACCTTTCTAACCATCGTTCCCTCCTTGAGTTTGCATTAGTATAAATGCCTTTCCTTGCATCATCCTCACCTAACTGATTGTTCGTATTCTATGAGGTGTGGTCTGCTCCCCAAATGATTATACCACTTCTTATTGAGGAGTAGATGAGACAGTAATTCTAAGCCCATTTCACTCTGTAATTACCGGGGTATTTGAAAACGAAAATCAATATCAAGGGCAGGAAAACGGTTAGCAAAAACCATTGATATTAAGGTGATATAATTGTT
>DAOWDD010000048.1 GCA_030639215.1 Dehalococcoidia bacterium | reverse complement strand
GGCTGCCCTGACTGAGTAACCCAGTCCTGCCACAGGTCATCCAGACCATCCATATCAAAGCCGTATACCTTCTCCAGTGCCCCGTCATAGGTGCTGCCTTCCTTGAAGGCATTCAACAGTTCAAACATCTTACCCTGGCCATAGCTATCGATAAGAAACTCAACCAGGCTGTAACTCTGAGCATAGGAAAGGGAAGCCTCATCAGCATAAGCAGAAAACGGCGACGACAGGCTCTGTACCGAAATAAGGCTGCCCTCCGCTATCGCCCTACTCAGATAGAGGCTAAATGATTCTGGCAGCGGTCCCTCACTGCGCATCGCCAGACCCTCGTTAAGCCAAGTGGGTATCTCATTATAGGGGTTAAGGGTTACCTGATGGATGACCAGGTGGGTCAGCTCATGGACGATTGCCTTCCTGCCCCAGTCAAGCTTCTCAGGAGCAATACCGATAGCCATAATCCCGTAGCGGGTGAAGGCAACCCCACCCGTCCACTCCTGGGGATAAATCATCGATCCCTGTAGGTCCCGGGCATCGGCGTAGACATAGAGCTTCACCGGCCGCTCAAGCTCGGCAGCGGTATACTCATTAAGACGCTCAAGCGCCTGCTGGGCCGCCAACATCAACTCCCCGGCGAAGGAGTTGTCTCCCTGATACCAGTACAGGGTCACCTTGCCCTCGGTCAGGCTCTGCCAGGAATAGCGGTTATCATCAAACACTATCCTGGCCGGCAGCGTGGCCACCCTATCGCCATCAACATCTTCCACCGTCCACCAGTATTCCAGGCTGGACCCGGGAGGGAGACCTCCTATTTTTATCATTTCCAGAGCCCAGTCAATAGAGACGCTGGTAGCCGGCACAAAATCAATATAGGCTTCACTGCTCACGCGGGCAAAGTTTATCCGGTCAACTCGGTAGCAGAGACGGATATCGGTAATATTGACATCACTCTCCGCTGATAGACTGAAGCTGAGCCGGTAGGGAAACTCCGCCTGAGCCGAGCTATCCAGTACCCTCAATCCATCCCCGGCCCGGACCAGACTGGGGCTAAACAGGGCCAGTAACAGGAAGCTAGACAGGACGACTAGGCCCGTCTTCTTAATCATTTTAATCATTTCCTTCCCCACCGATATTAGCCCTGAGATAGGCGGTTATCAGACCGTCCAGTCCCCCATCCAGGACATCGTCGGTGTTGCCGGTCTGATAGTTAGTCCTGTGGTCCTTTACCATCCGATAGGGGTGCAGAACGTAGCTCCGAATTTGATTGCCCCAGCCCGCCGATACGTGTTTCCCCTTCAACCTCGCCCTTGCCTCAGCCCTCTTCTTAAGCTCAAGTTCCAGCAGGCGGGACTGAAGTATCTTCATGGCAATCTCCTTGTTCTGGAATTGAGAGCGCTCACTCTGTGAAGTCGCTACTGTCCCCGTCGGCAGGTGGGTCATCCTTACCGCACTGCTCGTCTTTTGCATATGCTGACCCCCCGGTCCGCTGGAGCGGAAGACATCAACCTTGAGGTCATCGGGCTCTATCCTGACATCAACATCGGTCTCAGCCTCGGGCATAACCTCAACCATAGCGAACGAGGTATGACGGGCGCGGTCAGCATCATAAGGGGAGATGCGGACCAGACGATGAACACCGTGCTCCGATTTCAGGTAACCACAGGCATAGCTGCCGGTAATTTCAATAACCACGCTCTTTACTCCCGCCTCTTCTCCCGGAGAAATATCCAGTATCTCTGCCCGATGGCCATGCCGCTCAGCCCAGCGCAGGTACATCCTCATCAGTATCTCCGTCCAGTCCTGGGACTCGGTACCGCCGGCCCCGGCATGAATAGACAGGATAGCGTTTCTCGCGTCATACTCGTCGGTAAAAGCCAGCTCAAGTTCCAGCTCATCCAGATGGACAGCCATCTCTTCTACTTCGGACTGCATTTCCACCTCGAGGTGACCGTCCTCTTCCTCCGCAGCCAGAGAGAGCATCTCTCTAGTATCGGCTACCCTTTTCTCCATGCCACGCCACTGCTCAGCCAGCTTCCTGTTATCCGCCAGCCGGCGCATAATACCCTGCGCCTTAGCCTGATCCAACCAGAAGTCAGGCTCGGCGGCCTCTTTCTCTAATCGAGCAATCTCCTTCTCCTTAGCCGCAATGTCAAAGATGCACCAGGGCCATAGATACTCTAGACTGTAAATCTTCCAGTTTGTTCTTTAACTCCTGCATCTTGTCTCACCATAATCCTTTTCCAGTTTCAAGTTCCCGCCGGCAGCCAGGTGGGCCAGGCGGGTGGGCTCGGGTAATCGGTAGCCCCGGCAGCACTCCAGCACCCAGTAGATAGCCGGCTCAAGGCCAATCAGATGCCCCGTGGAAACATAAACAGGCTTCACCCCGGCCCTGGTGCGCAGCGCCACCCCGATAGTCTCACCATTATCCACTATTTCACTGTAGTCCCCCGGCTCCTCACCGGGCACTACGTATTTACCACAGAGCAGTGACTTGGCACAGCCAACGGTCGGTATCTTCAGGAAAAGGCCCAAGTGGGAGGCAAGCCCCACCCGCCGCGGGTGGGCGACCCCCTGCCCGTCAACCAGGACAAGGTCAGGAGTAAGGCTGACCATCCGGCAGGCGGCCAAAATCAGGGGCGACTCCCGAAACGACAGCAGCCCCGGAATATAGGGGAGAGTAAGATTGCCACTGGCTTTCTTTACCTCCACTGCCATAAGCTCGGGGTACCTTAAGACAACGACCGCCGCCGTAGCTGTTCCCAGCGCTCTGTTTACCGATATGTCCACGCCGGCGACAAAGTGAAGACTGCCAGGCTCACCGTCACGAGACACCCTTGCCGCCAGGCCTCGCTGGATATCAATAGCTTGGCCGGTACTGACCCGCCAACTATGCAGTCTCGCTACCTTCACCCCCTGATTATAGCTACTATAACGGCTTCCTGACAACTATAACCTCTGGGAAATTATAGCCATAGCTATTGACAGCCAAATAGTTGATGGCGCATAATAGGGATAATATTGATGAGGAAGGGTTTTTAGCAATTGGTAAAAATCAGGTTACGGCGAGTAGGAGCGAAGAAAAGACCGAGCTACCGGGTGGTGGTTGCCGATATCCGAGCACCCCGCGATGGGGCATTCATCGAGGTTATCGGACACTATAATCCCCTGACCGAGCCGGAGACGGTAGTTATTGATGAAGAGAGGGCACTACACTGGCTGGGGCACGGGGCACAACCAACAGATACTGCTAACAGGCTGCTGTCCAAAACAGGAATCATAGAAAAGTTCAAGAAAGTCAAGGAGAAACCATGAAAGAACTAATAGAATACATCGCTAAATCAATTGTCAACTCACCTGACGACGTGGTCGTCACCGAAGAAAACGACGAAGAAGGCGCCAAGTTTACCCTGCAGGTCGCCGATGATGATAAAGGGAGAGTTATTGGTAAACAGGGTCGAATCGCTGCCGCAATACGCACCTTGATAAGGGTAAAAGCAGCCAAGGCAGGTACCCGGGCATCACTCGAGATTCTCTGAAAAGAACAGCCCATTTAATTTAGTGGAAGTCTGAAGAGGCCAGGGAGCAGTCTCTTTAGGAAAGGATATCCCCTCTTGGTGTGCTCACCATCTCGAGCAGAGAGGGGATAAGTTATTTACGGCCAACACGATAAGCAGCACTAGGACCAGTTGCAGAAATAAGTATGGGCACAACTGAACCGGAATATATCACAATAGGACAGGTTCTAGGTCCTTGGGGCAACAAGGGCAAGGTAAAGGTAAAGGCGACCACCGATTTCCCCCAGCGCTTTGCGCCATCCTCTCAGGTCTATATTAACCGGCAACCGGTGACCATTGACAGTGGCGAGTGGCATAAGGGCAGGGTAATCATCAAGATTAGTACTGTGGATAGCATCGAGGAAACGCGGAAGCTGCGCGGACAGACCATAGAGATACACAGAAGCCAGCTTAAGCCCTTGCCGGAAGGGCATTACTATCTTTTTCAGATTATCGGACTAATGGTGAGCACCACCCAAGGGGAACCGCTGGGCAAAATCACTGAAGTCTTCACCACAGAGGGTAACGATACCTACGTCGTTAATGGAGACAGAGGGGAGATTCTTATTCCTGCTATTGAAGATGTTGTCAAGTCTATTGACCTTGAGCAGGGGCGAATGGTTATCGACCCTATCGAAGGTCTGCTCAGCCTGAATCAGAAAGCAACCGATTGATAAAGACACGGAAAAGACGCTTCTACATGAAGAAGTCCGGCCTCAGGACTTACGCTTATCAAAATCATCCAGGTCAAGGGTGTTAATAAATTCCTGGAAAGCCGACATCTTCCTCATTTCTTCCTCAGTAATTTCCTTCTTCTCGCCCTCGGTGCCATCTACACTGCTTTCGCCAAAGGTAGGCTTACCGGTTTCTTTATCCAGGAAGATACCGGCTTTATCCAGAACCGACTCTTCAGCATAGATAGACACCTCCGCCCGCACCGCCAGAGCCAGGGCATCACTGGGGCGGGAGTCCACCTCCATCAATCCACCGTCCACGTTAAGTAAAATCCGGGCATAGAATGTATCGTTCTTCAGGTCGCTAACGATAATCGAATTGATGCTGGCTCCTAGAACTTCGATTACCGATTGTAACAGGTCATGAGTCAAAGGCCGCGGAACATTAACACTCTGCAGCTTGACCGCTATAGCGTCCGCTTCGGCAGCACCAATCCAGATAGGTAGGTAACGCTCCGCATCCTTCTCTCTCAAAATTACCACCCGCTGATAGTTCATCAGGCTAACTCGAATGCTATCAATGGTCATTTCTATCATCACCATGCCTCCCCTTTCAGCTAGTTTAATTCTACCTTTCAGCACAACTACTGTCAACCAAAAACATATGATATAATAAAATGCTAGACTGAAAAACCGAAGCAACGCATCTCAACCAGCAAGGAGAGTTTTGATTATGCACAGCGGTAAGGAAGCCATTCTCTGGTTCAGTGAGATCACGAAGAATGATATACCCATTGTCGGCGGCAAAGGGGCGAACCTGGGCGAAATGACCAATGCCGGTATCCCCGTACCCACGGGCTTTGTGGTAACTGCCACTGCCTATTTTGATTTCCTCAGACAGACAGGAATCACCGATAAAATCCGTCAGCTCCTTGAGCCGCTGGACGTTAATGACAGCAGACAACTTCAGCAAACGGCAGAAAAGGTGCGGGAGGTAATCCTTAAG
>DAOWDD010000089.1 GCA_030639215.1 Dehalococcoidia bacterium | reverse complement strand
TCCCGAATCCGGACAAAGGCACGTTCTACCTCCTTCGGCGAACGGAGGTCAAGGACTACGCCGCCCACCTCCGTCTTATGCACAATCGAGGCAGCATCAAGTTTGAGCGCAACAGGGAAGCCGATTTCCTCAGCCGCTCTGGCTGCCTCCCCGGCAGTCCCGGCTGACTTTGACATCACAGTATGAATACCATAGGCGCCCAGCAGGCGAGCGGCGGAACCGGTATCGAGCCACAAGGGTCGGGCTGTGTTTCGCTCCATAGCCGAGCTGATTATTTCACCAGCCCTCTCTTTATCAATGCCCTCCGGCTCCGGGATTACCCCTTTTGGCCTCTTCAACCACTCACTATACTCACAGGCCCTGCCCAGCGCTACCGCCGCAGACTCAGGGAAGATATAACAGGGAACGTCCCCACCCTCCCCAGAACCCAAGCCGAGCCTGCCGCCACGTGAAGCCATAAATGAGGCGACCAGGGTCTTGCCGCGCTGACGAAACTGCGGCGCCATCTCCCGAACAGCACCGGCAACCTCACCGGACTCGGTAAGCATCGGCGGAATAAAGATGACAATGACAATATCTACCCGCTCATCCTGTGCCAGAAGCTCCAGCCCCCGACGGTACATTTCAGCAGTAGCCCCGGCGGTCATATCAATGGGGTTGGCCAGGCTTGCCTGCCGCGGCATAAAGCCCTTAAGAGCGAAAATGGTCCCCTCGGAAAGGGTCGGGAACTCCAGCCCCCGGACGACACAGGCATCCGCAGTCATAATGCCAGGACCGCCCGCATTGGTCAGGATAGCCACTCTCTTCCCCGAGGGTATCGGTTGATGGGAGAGAAGATTAGCGATGTCAAAGAGCTCCTCCAGCGTATCTACCCGGATTATCCCGACCTGTTCAAACAGGGCCTCAGAAGCCACCTCAGCAGTAGCCAGGGTACCGGTGTGCGACGCCGCCGCCCGGGAGCCTGCCGGAGTGCGTCCGCTCTTCACCACCACTATCGGCTTGGTCGGTGTTATGCTGCGGGCAATGCGGGCGAATTTCCGTGGCTTACCGAAAGACTCCAGATAAAGGAGGATAATGTCGGTAGCCGGGTCTTCCTGCCAGTACTCGAGCAGGTCGGTGCTGGACACATCGGCATTATTTCCCACGCTGACAAAGGTGGAGAGTCCCATGTTCAGGCTCTGCGCATATTCCAGAATGGCAAGCCCGAAAGCGCCGCTCTGGCTGCTGAAAGCAATATTCCCGGCGGGCGGAAAGACCGAGGAAAAGGTAGCATTCATATTGACCTGCGGGGCGGTATTGATGATTCCCATACAGTTGGGGCCCAACAGGCGCATTCCGTAGCGGCGTACCACCTCGAGCAGCTTCTCCTGCCTTGCCCTGCCTTCAACCCCACTCTCCCTGAAACCAGCCGATATCACCACGACGCTCGGGATACCCTTTTGCCCGCACTCTTCGACCACCTGAAGGGCGCTCTCGGCCGGCACAATAACCACCGCCAGGTCTACCTTCCCCGGTATATCAAGGACAGACGGGTACGTTTTTACCGAGGCCACCATTTCTGCATTCGGGTTCACCGGATAGACAATACCGTTCAACTCCTGGTGCAAAATGTTATGGAAGAGCTGATTGCCGATAGTGCCCTTCTTCCGTGAGGCACCAATAACAGCTATTGCTCGGGGTTCGAGGAAGCTCTTCAATGATGCGATAGCAGCAGCTTTGTCCCGTTCCACTGCTCCCTCTCCGATTACCGGGGCCTTCTGCTTTTCAACACGCGTCATACCCTAAATTCTCCCTCTGCCAGCCGTTATGCCTGCCCCTGACCCTGGCTAGATACACCTGCCCACTGCTTCGGCAAGCGGCCCAAGCTCCGCCATCAGCCGGGCAAAATCAGAGGGGGTAAGCGACTGGAGACCATCGACCAGTGCTTCCTTCGGGTTGGGATGAACCTCAATGAGCAGTCCGTCAGCACCAGCCGCCACCGATGCCTTAGCTATCGCCGGTACCAGTGAGTAGTGGCCGGCGGCATGGCTGGGGTCAACGATTAAGGGTAAATGGCTGAACCGTTTAATCACCGGTATGGAACTAATATCCAGGGAAAAACGGGTGCTGTCCTCAAAGGTCCTGATTCCCCTCTCACACAGGATAACCTGATCATTCCCCTCAGCCAGCAGGTAGTCAGCGGCAGTCAGCCACTCGGTAACGGTACTGGCAAAGCCGCGCTTGAGAAGAACAGGCCGCTTGCTCCTGCCCACGCTGCTGAGCAGAGCGAAGTTCTGCATATTCCGCGAGCCGACCTGCAGGACATCGGCATACTCCGCAACCAGCTCGACATCGTGAGGGTCCACCACCTCGGTGACCACCGGGATAGCGAACTGCTCCCTGACCCGTGCCAGAATCTCCAGCCCCGTCTTCTCCAGGCCCTGAAAGTTGAACGGGGAAGTACGCGGCTTAAAGGCGCCACCGCGCAGAATACTGGCGCCGGACTCTTTTACTACCCGGGCTGAGGCTACCAGCTGCTCCTCACTCTCCACAGCACAGGGCCCCGCCATAACGACAATACGCCTGCCCCCGACCTCAACCCCGTTAACAGCAACCACGCTGTCCTCAGGCTTGAAGCCCCGGGAGGCAAGCTTGTAGGGCTTCATAATTCGGGTGACGCTCTCCACCCCGGGGAGTACGGCAAAGGTATCGGTAGGCAATCCCCCCGTATTGCTACCCAGTATGGCGACCACTGTCCGGTCCGTGCCAAGATTCAACTGGACCTTCATCCCCAGCAACTTAGCCCTCGCTACTACGTTATCTATCTCCTCACGGGTACTGTCCATTCTCATTTCGACTATCATAACCTTACATCAACTCCTTTTTCAGCCTGGGGTTAGCGGTAATACCGGGGATACGCCCCCGCTTCGCTATTGGCTTGCCATCTATTTGATGCAGGTCAGCGGTAAAGTCAATCGGCCTGGCCCCACTAATATAGCTGCCGACGCCAAAGCCGTCAACCGGAGCCCCGCTATCCAGAAAGTGACTGATGCGCTCCAGGTTAATGCCGCCGCTAACGAAGATACCGACATTCTTAAAGCCGGCTAAGTCCAGTCTGACCCTGACCTCCTTGACCAGGTCAATAGTAACCCCACCCCGCTCGCCGGGGGTATCCAGCCGCACACTCTTAAGCCTCTCCCCCAGCGCCTGAGCCACCCTGATGCTCTCCTCAGGTTCGTCCTTAAAGGTATCCACCAGGGAAACCCGGGGCACCCCTGACGGCATATATTTATCAAAGGCAAGCGTAGCCTTAACCGTATCACCCATTACGATAATCAGGGAATGGGGCATCGTCCCCATTGGCTCGACACCAGCCAGTCCGGCACCGGCGATACCGGAGCATCCGGTACAGCCGCCGAC
>DAOWDD010000010.1 GCA_030639215.1 Dehalococcoidia bacterium | reverse complement strand
GGCTTTGCCCGGATGGCGGGCGTCATCAAGGGGCTGGCTGATGAGTTATGTGACGGCCGGCTTGTCTTTGCCCTGGAAGGGGGCTACTCTCTTGATGCTCTGGCGGCTTCGGTCAGGGCTACCTTTGATGTGCTACTGGTTAACACCGGTATCGAAGACCCGCTGGGGCAGCCGGAGCCTGGCTTTAGGGTACACGAATTTGAGCCGCCGGATATTACTCCTCTCGTTGAGCAGGTAAAGCGGTTACATAACCTGCCCTAGCCGTTTATAAGAGAGCAGCTTAGAATCATAAGGGTAGACTGAAGGGGCTAAACTCTTTGAAAATTGTTCCTTCTTCTCTTCAGCCTTAGCTTTTTCCTATTCGGAACATCTTGGTCCCGCAGGTTGGGCATATCCCCTGAGTTGCCGGTTTTCCGTTCTTCATAGTTATGGCCTTGGCGTCCTTCATTTCCCGCTTGGTGCGGCACTTCATACAGTACGCTTGCATCTAGTCACCCCCCTTTTTACTAAGTAGGGTAGCCTATACGGTTGTAGAAGTCAATCGCCTGATAGTTGGGGTTGCTGTTGTAAGAGGAGGAGTTTGCCGTATCAGCTCTCCTTGGCTTCAGCGGCCGGCTGCGGGTTCCGTTTGAAGAGATTGCTCCACTTCCCTTCCTCCCAGACTACCAGCAGGTTAGGGGCAATGCAGACTGAGCTGAAGGTCCCGGCGATGACGCCGATGAGCATCACCACGGCAAAGTTTTGAATTGATGCCCCGACAAAGAGGAGCATGGCCAGGATGACAAACAGGGTGGTCAGGCTGGTGTTCAAGGAGCGGCTTAGGGTTTCGGCAAGGCTGTTATTAACTACCGTCTTAAAGTCAGCGCTTACTTCCCGGCTTAAATTCTCTCGTATTCTATCAAAGACGACCACGGTGTTGTTGACACTGTAGCCGACGACAGCTAGGATGCCGGTAATAAACATCAGGTTGATCTCCCAGCCGAACATACCGCCGAGAACGGCGAAAACCCCCAGCGCTACCAGGGTATCGTGTCCCAAGGCTATTAAGGCGCAGGTACCGTAGCGGAAGGGGTTTGGCATCCTGCGGAATGCCCAGGTGATATAGAGCAGTATCCCGACCGCGGCTACCCCGATGGCAATACCGGCATTGCGTGCCGTTTCAGAGGCTACCATCGGTGATACCGAGTAGAACTCTGATTCGGTGACTGCTCCAAATCTATCCTGTAGAGTGTCCTCCAGTGCTGTTTTGTCTCCGCCGGAGAGTTCTTCAGTGCGGATAAGGAAGCCGCCCTCTCCGGTCTGTTGAACCAGGGCGCCGGGATAACCGGCGCTGGCCAGCTCCTCTTTCAAGTCGCTCTTGACCACCGTCTGTTCAAAGCTGACCGTCAGCATAGAGCCGCTGCTGAGCTCAATACCGGGTTTGAGCCCGAAGCTGGCCAGAGAGATGATGCTGAAGAGAATAATTATCCCTGAAGCGACGAAAAACCAGAACCTTTTCCCTACAATATCAGTCATTTTCTTTCCCTGAATAGACTCTGAATAGTGAACTCCTTTGCGCCAGGCGGGTACCGGCGAATGTGCGCAGGAAGGTGCGGGTAACCACAACCGCACTGAACATGCTTATCGCTACCCCGATGGCTAGGGTTGCGGCGAAGCCCATCACCGGAGCGCTGGCGATAATACTGCTGCCCAGCCAGTAGAGGATACCGCAGACAATGAAGGTGGTTATATTGCTGTCCCGGATTGCCGGCCAGGCCCGGCTGAAGCCGGTCTCAATGGCGGATGCCAGGGGCCGGCCCAGCCGCAGTTCCTCTTTCATCCGTTCGAAGATAAGAACATTGGCATCTACCGCCATACCGATAGACAGCACAAAGCCGCCGATACCGGCCAGGGTGAGGGTGACCGGTATCAACTTAAATATCGCCAGCACTGATACCGCATAGAACATTAAAGCGCCGCTGGCGAGGGCTCCGGGTATGCGGTAGTAAATCATCATAAACACCATAACCAGTATCAGCCCGATTAGCCCTGCCTTAAAGCTCATATCGACAAAGTCAGCACCCAGGATGGGGGAGACCGTCTGCTCATAAACGACAGTCAGCGGCACCGGAATGCGGCCGGCATTGAGCTGTTTAGATAATGTCAGAGCCTCGTCAATGCTTAATCCTGTGATTACTCCACTATCGGTAATTACGTTGTTGACAACAGGTGCAATCGGTCTGTTGTCGTTTTCTGAACGGAGTGTGTCATCGCCTTCGAATATACCCAAGCGCTGATTCAGCAGGCGCGTAGTGATTACTTCGGACAGTTTGCTCCCTTCTTTATTCCATTCAAACACTAGTTGTATTCTTCCGAAGTTATCTTGGGATACATATGTGTTTTCTCTGAATAAGGCGCTACTTAGCACTGTTTCTTTGCCATCAATCTCTGCTGCCGCCGGTTTCCATCTGCCCAGCTCGTTTTCCCATTTGGCCTCTTCGTCATCGGCGGCGAGTTCCCCGAACTCTAATATGGCTGTACTTGAAAGCCTTTCCTTTTCTTTGTCGGTAATACTGAGTCCAGGTAACTCGACTGCTATGCGGTTTTCCCCTAATTTTTGAATAACTGGCTCGGTCACTCCCAATGGGTTGATTCGGTTGGCGAGAACGTCTATTACTCCATCGATAATACCAGATTCATCACCCGGCTCTATTTGGGAAAGGTCAGCCTCATATACTAGGTGAATACCGCCCTGCAGGTCCAGCCCCAGGCGCACTCCCTTCTGGCCCAGCACCCCTCTGTCAATGGGTACGACGACAAGCAGGGCCAGGGTGAAGAGAATACCGATTATTATGAGGGGTGTCCTGTTTTTCCTGGTCATCCTTACTCCGCTTTACTCTCCAGGTGCTTCCGAATATAGGATAGTGCTTCCTCCCTGGTCTTGAACTCACCCGAGGCATGGGCTTCGCGTACCAGTTCCAGCAGATGCCCTATCCCGGGCCCGGGGCTGAGGCCAAAGATATTGATCAGGTCATTACCATCAATCAGCTTGGGTGGGGAGACCAGAGTCTCCTGCTCGGAGCGTTTGGTCAGGACATAGTCTACTATCCGGGTGTGCTCCCGCCACCCATCTGGGCTGAGGTGGGGGCCTCTGGTGGCTAAGTGGTCAGCCAGGCTCAGGAATAGTATATCGATGCCGGCAGCGCCGGTATCGCGGAAGTAACGGTAGATAGCCCGTTGCGTAGGGAGGGTGCCGCTCTGGCTCATCTGGGTCGGTCTTAGGTGGTGCTCTACCATAGCCTCTACCAGCTTTATCTCTCTATTGCTGAATCTCAGCCTTTCCAGAATACTATTGCTGGCTGCCGCCCCTTCCCTGGCGTGTCCCAGAAAACGCATTCGGCCGCTACTATCAATAGCTTTAGTCTGCGGTTTGGCGATGTCGTGAAGAAGCGCCGCCAGCTTGAGCATCAGTCTTCTCGTGCTGCCGCTGCTTACCTCGGTGTTGAAGTGCTCGTCTAGTTCCGCTGACCAGGGGACCAGACTCAGAGTTTCCCTGCCGGCATACTCCCAGCTTCCCTGCCGGAGCAGAAAATCAGCGGCGGCTACCGTCTTGAGGGAATGGTCAAAGACGTTCCAGAAGTGCTCTTTGGGCTGTTCAACCCCCTTTTCCAGGGCCAGCTCCGGGACTATGGCGGCTAGCAGCCCCAGCCTGTCAAGGTGGGGCAGCACCGCTTCGGCCTGGGGAATAGCCAGAAGCCGGAGCAGCTCTTCCCTTACCCGTTCACCGGCGATGTCGGTGATAAGGTGGCAGTAGCGTTGCATCAGTGCCTCGGTCTCACCGTCAATAGTGAAACCGAGCTCGTAAGCCAGGCGTACCGCCCTTAGCAGGCGGGCGGCGTCCGACTCAAATGCGGTCCGGGTAACTGCCCTGATAATGCCCTGCTGAAGGTCACGCTGACCCTGAAACGGGTCGATGATGGTAAAACCGGTATCCACCTTCACTAACCGGCTGAGTTCAATCGCCATGGCGTCTATGGTGAAATCACGCTGCCCCAAGTCCTCTTCAATACTGCCTGCAAACGTGGAGAAATCAAGCTCCCACTGACCGCTGGCAGAGGGTGCTTCTTTACCTGCCAGGACTACCCTGCCTATCCTGTTTACCGTATCCAGCGGGACATATTTACCATCGAGGGCGATGGCTACCCTGCGGGCAGTCTCCAGGGCGTCGGCGGCTACGGCAATGTCAATATCAGCCGTATTCCTCTTGAGCAGTATATCACGGACAAAGCCGCCAACGATGTAGGACGGAGTCTTTTGCTCGGTAAGGAAATGGCTTAACCGGGTGAGTAATGGTGAAACTCTGGACTCAATCAACCTGTCGAAAAAGTCTCCGGGAGTTTTTTTAGCAGCGTTCCTCTCGCCATCAGTGCTTTTAATCTCCGCTAATAACTGCATTCCTAATGTAAGTAGGTCAGCCCCCAGCCTTTCCTGTTTCTTTCCCGTATCTAAAGATTAACTATACTATACAAGCTGTTCCTTTAGCAAGGTGAAGCAGCGATATTCTATTGACCTCAAGCAAGCCCTACCGGGTCAATATCGATTGTCCAGCCCTTTGGTACCGGTATTTCAGAGAGGAAGGTAGACGGTTCGGCGCCGCGAAGTACGAGCTGCCAGCGGAATCTCCCCCGTAATCTATGGAGGAATGCCGGCGCCGGTCCGATCAGGCTGAGGTTATCTATCCCTTTTGTCTCTATTTCATCGGTTAGCCGGTGCTTCATTCTTTCTGCCTCCCGCTGGCAGAGGGTGTCGTTGGTGTGGCTATAGGTAAGGCGGGCCAGCCGGGTGAAGGGGGGATTATGAAGCTGGTGCCGGTAGTTGATTTCCTGCTCGTAGAAGAGGGTGTAATCGTGCCTGGCTGCTGCCTGAATGGCGTAGTGTTCGGGACAGTAGGTCTGAATGATAACCTTCCCGCCTGAAGCACCCCGTCCGGCTCTCCCCATCACCTGAGACAGCAGTTGAAAGGTCCTTTCCCCGGCGCGGAAGTCAGGCAGGTTCAGACTGATGTCCGCATTAACTATCCCGACCAGTGTGACCAGGGGCAGGTGTAACCCCTTGGCAATCATCTGCGTACCGATGAGGATATCAGCGCCGTGGCTGCGGAAGCGGTCTAGTATCTCCTGATGAGAGCCTTTTTCCCTGGTGGTATCACGGTCCCAGCGTAGTAACCTGGCCTGGGGAAAGCTGAGGCGGGCTTCCCGTTCCAGTTTCTCGGTGCCAGTGCCCAGGAACTTTATGCGGGGGCTTGAGCACTGGGGGCAAATATGGGGGACCGATTCTCTGTAGTTACACTGGTGGCAGACCAGGACATCCTCGGTGAAGTGATAGGTGAGGGTAACCGCACATCGCCGGCAGCAGATAACAAAGCCGCAGTTGCGGCACTGGACAAAGGTGGCCCCTCCCCTCCGGTTAAGAAACAGGATTACCTGCTCCTTGCTGGCGACGGCCTTAGCTGTAGCCCGGGACAGGGAGCGGCTGAAGATGCTCCGGTTCCCTGACTTAAGCTCGCTTCTTAGGTCTGCTACTTCTACGTCGGGCAGTGGGGAGCCCTGCTTGGGGACAACCCGCTCGGGCAGCTGGAGCAGCCGGTAGACCCCTTTTTGGGCATGGTAGAAGGTCTCAACATCCGGGGTGGCGCTGCCCAGAACAACCACTGCTCCGGTCAGTTCGGCCAGCTTTATCGCTACATCACGGGCCCGGTAGCGGGGTGATGTGTCGTGCTGTTTATAGGTCCACTCATGCTCCTCATCAATAACAATAAGGCCCAGGTCAGGTTGGGGGGCGAAGATGGCGCTTCTGGAGCCGATAACCACGTCAACCCCGCCGTTTCTTATCCGGTGCCACTCGTCAAATTGTTCACCCAGGGAGAGCCTGCTGTGCAGGACGGCCACCCGGTAGGGAAAACGGGAGGCAAAGCACTCTATGGTTTGAGGAGTGAGCGCAATTTCGGGGACCAGAACGATGCCCCGCCTGCCCTGCTTCACTGCCTCGGCAAGGGCTTGCAGGTAGACCTCGGTCTTGCCGCTTCCGGTGACCCCGTGGAGTAGAAAAACATCCGCATAGGGACGGTCCGCTACCGTCTGAAGCAGGCTTGACCTGATGGCTGCCGAGGCTGATTCTTGATGACTGGTGAGGAGCAGCGGCTGTGATTGGGTAATGTCGTGGTGGTGCAAGGGCTCGCGTCTTACCTCAATCTCCTGAAGCCCGGCCAGGCCCTTATTGATTAAGGCCTGGACTACCGAAGTCGAGCAGTTGCCCCTTCTTCTCACTTCAGCAAGGGGTATCGGCTGGGGCGTCCCGGAGAGAAATTCGAGGAGCCGGGCCTGCTGTTCCGCCTTTGCCTCCTGCCGCAGCCTGGCTGCTTCCCTGAGGGCTTTACCAGGGGTAATCAGCAGGTGCAGGTGGCGGACCTTTTTGGGCCTTACCTTGACCCTTTCCAGTTGATGGCTCCTGGTTAGCAGCTCGTGGTTGACCAGCTGGGAGGTAATGAGTCTGGCTTTCCTGGCACCCAGCGCTTTTTCTACCTCTCTGAAGTCAACCCTGCCCTTGCTCTGGACTAGATTAAGCAGGTGTTTTTGCTCTTCGGTTAGCTCTGAAGAGGTATCGTCTTTGTCAGCGGCTGGCGTGGTAGAGATATAGGTAAGTGCTTTGCGCTTAAATCCTGGCGGCAGCATCAGGGCCAGGGTGTCGAAGAGGGGCGATAGGTAATAACCGCTTATCCAGCGGGCCAGGGATATCCGGGGTTGGGACAGCAGCGGGGGGTGCTCAATAACACCGGCTATTTCCCGGGTCTCCGTTACGGCGGGGTAATTGGTCAACTCCAGGACGATGCCCTGGAGCAGCTTACTGCCGAAGGGGACCCATACCGCCTGCCCGACCTCGATATTCAGGTCAGGGGGGGTGGTATAGCTAAACGCCCTGCGCTGAGCCGCTGGAGAGTTGACACTAACCTCGGCATATCCCATCCCTTGCTCCGGCGAGGTAGCTCCGGGTTAGTTCCCTGCCTGTTTTTCCTCTTTGTCTACCCGCTTTTCCTTGATGCGGGCCGCCTTGCCACTGCGCCCTCGCAGGTAATAAAGCTTGGCCCGGCGCACCTTTCCGTGCTGCACCACTTCTACCTTCTCTACAAGTGGTGACTGAAACAGGAAGGTGCGCTCGACACCGATGCCGTGGCTGACGCGCCTTACCATGAAGTTTCCGCCGTCGGTGCCCTGCCGAATCTTAATTACTACTCCCTGGAATACCTGGATGCGTTCCTTATCCCCTTCGATAACCTTAATGCTGACCTTTACCGTGTCGCCTGGCGCTAGAGTCGGGATATTGGGATTTGCTTTAGCCTCGGTTAGTTGAGCGATGTTCATTTCTTAAGACCTCTCGTGTTTTTAGATTTCTCTATTTATCTCCCCCGCCGGTAGACTGGGATTTCTTCAGTCTGCCTACCAGGGTTCTTTCCTCCACACCCAGGCTGGCTTTGTCCAGTAGTTCCGGACGGCGCTCTAGAGTGCGTAGAATAGCCTGCTGGCGTCGCCAACGGGCTATTTGGGCATGGTTTCCCGATAGCAGGACCTCGGGTACTGACCAGCCCCGGTATACTTCGGGCCGAGTATATTGTGGGTATTCCAGCAGCCCGGTAGTGTGAGAGTCATCTCGCGCCGAGTCTTCTGAGCCAAGTACCCCTGGCAGCAGCCTGACCACGACGTCTGCTAATACCATCGCTGCCAGTTCACCGCCGCTGAGCACGTAATCACCGATACTGACCTCGTCAGTGACCAGGTGTTCCCGTACCCGCTCATCGATGCCCTCGTAGCGCCCGCAGATGAGAATTAGATGACTGTGCCCCGATAGTTCTTCAGCGATTTTCTGGCAGAAAAGACGGCCCTGCGGCGTAAGCAGAATAACCGGTAGCTCCTTCCTGCCGCCTTGCTCGGGGTATGCCTCTGATTTTATTGACTCTACCGCTTCAAAAACGGGTTCGGCCTTAATTACCATTCCGGCCCCTCCACCATAAGCATAATCATCAACGGTGCGGTGTTTATCATGAGTATAGTCTCGGATGTTGTGGATATTTACCGCGACGAGCCTTCTGTCAACCGCTCGCTGGAAGATACTCTCACTAAAGGGCCCCTGAAACATCTGAGGAAACAGGGTCAAGATATCAATTCGCACTTGCTTAAGCCTCGCTGTCAGGAGCTTTGTGCTCAGTTACCTCACCCTTGATAATCTCTATGGCGTGAGGAATAACCGGTATTATTACCTCAAGACATTCCCGGACTGCCTTGGGGCTGCCGGGCAGGTTGATAATAAGGCACTTTCCCCTGACACCAGCCGCAGCTCTACTCAATATAGCCGACGGTGTCACCTTAAACGTCTCGGCTCTCATTGCCTCGGTAATGCCGGGCACAACCTTGTCTACTACGGAAAGGGTTGCTTCCGGGGTGACATCACGTTGGGCCAGTCCGGTACCACCGGTAGTTAGAATAATGTCTACACTACCTTTATCCGCCCACTCGATAAGCTTACCGGCAATGACACCCACCTCGTCAGGGACAATCTCATACTTGACGATGTGATGGTCCAGTGATGACAGGTTATCCTTGATTACCTGGCTGCTCTTATCCTGACGCTGACCCTGCCAGCCCTTATCACTAACGGTAATAATCCCTATGTTAAGCATAATGCTATCCTGGAGCATTTTATTCTACCACATCCAGGGCAGATAACAAAATTAGCTGTTTTTTGAAATTTAACGAAAAGGGTATTGACAAAGGTGGCCAATTGTGTTATATAATGGTAAATTGTGGTAGAGGATGGTGAATTAGGGGAGAAATGTTTTTTGGTGAGTTTGAGTACCGGATTGACGAGAAGGGTAGGATACCTGTCCCGCCCAAGTTCCGCAGCGAGCTAAGAGAGGGAGTGGTACTAACCCCGGGCGTAGAGAAATGCGTCATTGCCTACCCTCTGTCGGAATGGAAAAAACTGGCCGAGACTCTCACTACCGGTTCAATTACCCCCAGTAAATTAAGGAAGCTAAATCGTGCTATCTTTGCCACCGCCTTCAGCCTTAATCTTGACGGGCAGGGCAGGATGGCCTTACCTCATCATCTGCGAGAACATGCCGCTATTACCGATGAAGCAGTTA
This sequence comes from Dehalococcoidia bacterium, assembly GCA_030639215.1. Lineage (GTDB taxonomy): Bacteria > Chloroflexota > Dehalococcoidia > Dehalococcoidales > UBA5760 > UBA5760. The sequence goes on along the minus strand of DAOWDD010000010.1, from coordinate 11 downwards.
TCACTGGGGCC
>DAOWDD010000116.1 GCA_030639215.1 Dehalococcoidia bacterium | reverse complement strand
GCCCAGGGCTTTGCGCTTCTTGTCAATGTGCGCAATCATGAGCTGAGCCATCTTAATCGGGTCTGGCTCAAATGCCCACATTCCGCCATACATCTCCTCCATGTCTTTGAACAGGAAGTCGGTTACTTTCTTACTTCCCAGGGTTGGCCAGGTTACGCCAAACACGGTGAAGACTCCAGAGCTAACAAAGTACTGGCCGATAGAAATGGCTTTTTCGCTCATCCACTCCGGTGCCGCCCCGGCGGCGGGCAGGTCGCTGATGTCATCGCCTAAGCCGCCGTCCTTGACCATCGCTGTGGCGGCAATCAAGATGCGAGCATTATCAACACAGGAGCCGAGGTGCAGTACCGGTGGAATTCCTACCGCTTCACAGACTGAAGCCAGCCCCTCGCCGGCGTATTCGGCGGCCGCTTCCGGAACCATAAGCCCGGCTTTGGCACAGGCCATGGCGGCGCAACCGGTTTGCAGTACCAGCACATCGTTTTTGATTAATTCCTTGACCAGGGTAACATGGATATCATCGTGGGTAACCCGGGCATTATTACAACCAACAACCCCGGCGACGCCCCGGATGCGGCCATTGATGATGTTATCATTTAACGGCCGGTAGGAGGCTCGGAATAGTCCACCCAACAAGTAGTTAATCGTTTCATGGCTGAAGCCAGCAATCAGGTCAGATTTCTGATTCGGGATGCGGACGTTCTTCCCTCGGTTGGGGAAATTATCAATGGCGGCTTTGATTATCGCCTTGGCCGACTCGGTGGCGTTGCGCTCGTCAAATTCCATGTGAGTTGCGCCTTCAATATGGGCTCTTGAGTCGGTGGTGATAACCTTGGTATGGAAGCAGCTGGCGACATCCACCAGCCCCTGCATAATACACTGGATATCCACCACCATTGCCTCCACTGCCCCGGTAACTATTGCCGTCTCCTGTTGCAGGAAGTTACCGGCAATCGGCACTCCATGACGCATCAATATCTCGTTGGCCGTGCAGCACATACCGGCAAGATTTATCCCCTTCGCCCCTTTGGACTTGGCGTATTCAATCATCTTCGGGTCTTGCGTCGTCACGGCCAGCATCTCTGCCAGTTGTGGCTCGTGACCGTGAATGATAAGATTTACCTCGTCCTCTTTGAGCACCCCGAGATTAATCTGGCTGAGCACTGGCGCCGGGGTGCCAAACAGGGTATCCTGAAGCTCGGTGGCAATCATGCTGCCACCCCAGCCATCGGCTAAAGCGGTTCTAGCCCCTTGGAGGAGTAAGTTTTTGTAGTCCTGGTCAACCCCCATATTGGTACGGTGCATCGCTTCCACCACTTCCCGGTCTATGCCTCTGGGGGCAACTCCCACCTCCCGCCAGATTTCCTGGCGCTTCAACGGTGCCTTTCTTAAGGTTATGAGCTCACCCTCCTGCTTACCGAACTCCCCGAGCAGCATTTCACCAATATCAATCGCTATTTCGTTATTGCTGCGGTCACCAATATTGATACCGAGGTCTAAGGCTAGCTGTAGTAGCTTCTGCTCATCTTTGATTTGGAACTCTGGTGATTCCCCTTTGGCTGCTATTAGAAAGGCCTCGGCTATCCGGCGACCGTGGTCGCTATGTGCCGCGGCGCCAGCGGCTATCTTCCTGAGGAAGTTGCGGGCGGCAATGGTCTCCGCGGTAGCACCACAAACGCCTGTCCTCTTCTTCTTTTCTTCCGGTGTTTCCTCTTTCCCTTTAGGTAGTGGCACCCGGCACGGTCCCATAGCACAGAGATTGCAGCAACTGCCCTCAGCCCCGATGGGACAGGGTTTCATTGTCTCGGCTCGCTCAAAAACAATTCTAGCTCCGTCCTGAGTTGCCTTATCAATCATCTCAACCGTAGCCTGGTCAATGCTTTTGCTTTTCTTCTCTTCTGCCATTTTACTATCCTCCCGAATCTCTAATATCTTATGAAGCGGTCAGTTCCGCAATCATTTCCCGAACCAGTGTGATTGCCTCGGGATGTCTCATGATTAGCACGTCAGCTCCCGCCAGAAGCAAACACATCGCTGACATCGCCTCTAGCAAAATTCCCCTCTTTTTGGCATCGCCCATCTTGGGGTCATCTGCTGCTGAGATTTTAACTTCCCTGGTCTTCCAGACCTCTTTGGCAATATTACAGACAATCGGGAACTGGAGCTTATCATCCTGCTGGGTTAAGGCAGCCATTCGCATTCTTTCCATTACTGAGTAACAATACTCAATTCCATAGCCAATGCTGCCCACGGTGGGGTCTATCACGATTAGCTCATCAGGAACCCCTAGATTGCCCAGGAGGATATTGAGCTGCTTGGCCAGGTTAATGTCTATGGGTGTCGATGAAATGACGGTGTGTTGATAGCCGATAGCTGCGGCGCCAATCTGCTTGTGGTCTCCTTCCTCAGTTGGGCCTATAATCAGATTCTTTCCGTGGCAGACCTCGGCTACCTTTCGGAAAACCTCGATATCTTTGTCATTGTTAGCCGTGCCCCAGACAATAAGCGGCACATCAATGGCATCGGCTACCTTCTTGACTACTTCAGCAGCTTCGTCAGCGCCCCGGTCAAGTCCATTGGGATCGGTGCTTAACAGTTGCAGGCATATCATCTCCGCCCCGTAATCATCGATGCACTTCTTTGCCCAGGCGACTGGGTCATCGGTGACACCAGTAAAAGGCTCCAGGGCGGCCTCAGGCCACTCATCGGGGGGACAGTCATAAACCTCCATGGCTATTTTCGGTACATGGGGCATCTCACCTTCAAAGAGATGAAAAGGGTAAGCTGTCTCCCCACCAACGGTAACTGCCTTATCCCCTTTACCCAGTTTTATCTCTTTAATCTTGCCGCTGTAGACAGTCTTTGGAATTTCAAAGGCCATTTTGCCTCCCTTTTCCCTAATTAACTTTACATAACCGCAAAAACAATTCGAAGCTAATCAGATAGGAATTGTTTCCTATAAATAGTCAAGCCG
>DAOWDD010000107.1 GCA_030639215.1 Dehalococcoidia bacterium | reverse complement strand
TTCGCTACCCCCAGATACAGGGAATGGGACCCGACACCCATCATCGCCTACTCTTTCGCCGCCTTCTTCGGCTTGATGATAGCCGATGTGGTCTACGCAGCAGGGATGATACTGATTAGCCGGTTTCTGGTCGTTAAATTCCTCGGCGGCACTAAGTCCGGGGCGGTGGTACTGCTGCAGAGGGTGCTGTATATCTGTGGTGGGGTTGGTCTTGTCCTGGGTCTGCTCAGCGGCAGCTATCTGGGTAATATTCATACCCTATTTGGATTTGGAGACCCCAGTCTGGTCGCCGGGGTCCAGCGAATGCTGCAAAATCCGCTAATCTTTGTCATACTGGCGCTTTTTATTGGTTTCATCCATGTCAATATCGGCCACGTACTGGCTCTCATCAAGGCAGTCAAGGAGAGAAACCGGGGTGCCATAGTTGCCAAGGTGGGACTTTTTTCCCTTCAGTTCGGCGCACTCTATATCATACGCGCTATAATGAATGTGGATATCCCCTCCGTGCTTGGCCTTATTATTAAACTGCCTCCGTTTGCCCCTCAGGTCTACGATATCTCCCTGTACTTTGCCATCGCCGGGATAGGCATGATAGTCGCCGGTAATTTTATCGAGAGGGGTGGCCTCGGGGCGATACTCTGGCTCTTTGATATCACCGGCATCCTGGGTGATATTATGTCGTACGCCAGAATCGCCGGCGTGGGCCTGGCTACCTACTACCTCGCTGCAGTGTTCAATATGCTGGGTCCCCTATTCGGCAACCTGTTACCTTTTTCCGGCATGGCCGGTGTCATCGCAGGTGGCACGCTAAGTGTTTTCATCCTGGTTATAGGGCATGGCGTCAACCTGTTGCTCAGCGTCCTGACCGGGTTTATCCATTCACTCCGGCTGTGTTTTGTCGAGTTCTTGTTTAAGTTCTATGAAGGAGGGGGTAGAATATATAGTCCATTTAAGTTGATTAAACGGCCACCCGTATTGGTCAGAGCAAAATCTTAGAAAGGAAGTGAGAAAATGTTAGTTGATCCAGCATCCCTAGCTACTCTTGGTGGTGCCTTAGCCTTGGGCGGTGGTCTGGCCGGCGCCTCGGTAGGGATAGCCAAGGCAGCCTCCGCCGGGGTAGCTGTCCTCTCTGAGGATAGAGGACAGCTCAGGAATGTCATCGTTTTGGCATCCTTACCGATGACACAGGCCTTCTACGGGCTCATCATAATGATACTGATTACCTCTAATGTCGTCGATAAGCTACCGGCGACCGGCGGTGGCGGCTTTGCCGTGCTTGGCCTGGGTATTATGGCTGCCATGGCCCAGTATTTCTCGGCAGCCCATCAGGGCGCCGTGTGTGCGGCGGGCATCTCCCTCCTGCCCAAGACGAGAGGCCAAATATTGACCAACGCCATGATGCTGGCTGTGTTTGTTGAGCTGCTGGGTGTCCTCGGGTTGGTCTTTACTATCATGCTGCTGAGCATGTTAGGGCTTATGTAGGAGTATTTTAGATGACAGGAATGGAGAAAATAGGCGAAGCTATCCTGGATAAGGTAAAAACCGAGGCGAAGGGTATCGTAAAGGAAGCCGAGGGTAAGGCCAGACAGGAGATAGAGCAGGCTAAGAAACAGCAGATAGCCAGGTTGGAAGAGGAGAAGGGCAGGATGCTCCGGCAGGCCGGGGAGGAAGCTACCCGGATTGCGGCTCAGGCTACCGTGCATGCGCGTCAGGAGCTGTCCAGAGCCAAGGCCGATGTAATCAATGAGATAATCAGCAGAGTGAGAAAGGAGCTTGCCGCAGCCTCGAGCAGCGAAGGCTCACTGGCAAGCCTGCTCAAGGAGGCCGCTGCCCCCCTTGGCGCCGCTAAAGGCAGGGCCTATCTTTCCGCTAAAGATATCGGTGGGGCAAAAAAGCTCCTGGCCAAGGACAAGGAGTTGGCCGCCAGGATAGCGGAGGTCAAGGAGTATGACTGCAGTGGGGGGGTCATCGTCGAGGATATTGATGGCAAAATCCGAATAGACGATACCTATGAGACCAGGCTGGAGATGCTGCTGCCCAGGTTGCTGCCGGAAATAGGCCGGGAACTCTTTTCAGATTAATTGGAGTTAGCTTTGTCCAACGCGGAATATGCTTTTATGTCGGCTTACCTGAAAGGGGCTGAGGCTAGGATGGTTACCCTTGACCATATCAATCGGCTGTCCCGGACCGCTGCCGTACCTGACGTGATGGAAGCTATTCGGGATACCGAGGTCGGCGGGTACCTTGAGACGGCATCGGTTAAGACCTTCGATGATTCCGACCGGTGCTTATGGCAATACTTCGGCCAGTGCCTGGAGCGGTTGGAAGGGCTAAGGCTGATGCCGGATGACATGCGCAAGGTACTGAATGCCTACAAGGTAAGGTACGATGTCATCAACATCAAGGCCGTCCTGCAGAGTATCCCGACCGGTAAGCAGGCTGACCTGATACCGGTGGGGGTTATTCATAGCCGCGGGCTGCTGGATGAGCTTTCCCGCGCCGCTAGTGTTGATGCCGTTATCCGGCTGCTAGTCGAATGCGGTCTGGGGACCTACGCTTCCGTCCTCAGGGAATACGACACAGGGAATGAGGCGAGGTTGAGGCTCCAGATGGAAGCGAGACTGGACGGGGAGCACTACAAAAACCTCCTGGATACGGCAAAAGATGTGGAAGACGGTTTTGTTCTTGCCAAGACCTTCGGCCTTATCATCGACCTGACCAACCTTAAGGTTGCCAGCCGCGCTGCCATCGAGGAAATAGGGGCGGCGGTCTCCGGCTGCATCATCACCGGAGGATATCTTCTCTCTAACCAGGCGGTTGAGGGTTTGTTATCCGGCAAGCTGGCCGATATCCCCGGTGCTTTAGGGGGTACTCAATACCGCGGTATTGCGGACGAGGTAGTAGCTGGCTATAACCGGACCAAGAGCATTACCGCTGTCGAGGAGATTATTGACAGGCACAAGTTCCACCTGCTCAAAGAGACACTGTCGCCACGGGTGATGAGTCCTCTGGTGATTGCCTGGTATTTGACTATCAAAGAGGTGGAAATAAGGAACCTGAGGCTGATACTAAAAGCGGCCTTCGATGGTATATCCGCAGATGAAATAAAAGA
>DAOWDD010000150.1 GCA_030639215.1 Dehalococcoidia bacterium | reverse complement strand
TCTTCGACAAACACGTCGGCCCGGGTGAGCGTGTTCAGCAGGGTGCTCTTACCGGCGTTGGTATAGCCTACCAGGGCTATGATGGGGATACCCTGCCGTCTGCGGTACTGGCGATATAGGGTACGGTGTTTCTTTACCGCCTCAATCTGCTTTTTCAGGTGATGGACCTTGCGGTTAATCAGTCGCCGGTCGGTCTCAAGCTGTGATTCACCCGGGCCTCTGGTGCCGATACCGCCGCCAAGCCTTTCCAGGTGGCTCCACTGCCCGGCAAGGCGGGGCAGTAGATACTGGTGCTGGGCCAGTTCTACCTGTAGCTGGCCTTCCCTGGTTTGAGCCCGCCGGGCGAAAATATCCAGGATTAAGGCGGAGCGGTCGATTACCTTTACCTTGAGGATTTGCTCCAGATTTCGCTGCTGTAGCGGTGAAAGTTCGTCGTCAAAAACCACTACGCTGTAGTTAAGGCTGTCCTTCAGAGCGAGCAGTTCGTCAAGCTTGCCTTTGCCGAGGTAGTATGTTTTCGACGGTACGGGTAGCTGCTGGGTGAGCTTGCCTACTATATCGGCACCGGCCGTACTGGCTAGCTGGGCCAGTTCTCCTATCGAGTCTTCTACCGGCCATCTGTTGTTAAGGGTTCCTTTGATTGCTACCGCTACCAGGCATGCCCGCTCTCGAGATGCGTGTGTCGCAACTGGTTTCTTGGTGATAATGGCCCCCGATTATTATGTCAACTTAATTTTTCTATCTCAAGCCCGCTTTAGCGGTTATGCCACCCGGCTAACCGTGATAGCCCTTTGACCAGGTTCGCATCGGAAATGGTCAGCGACAGCCGGACGTAACCCTCACCATTCTGGCCAAAACCTATCCCCGGGGTGACCACCACCCCCACCTGTTCTAACAGGTCGTTGGCAAACTCCAGGGAGGTATGGCTGCCGGGGACCTTAGCCCAGACATAGAGACCTGCCTTCGGCCGCCTGGTTTCTAGACCGATGTCATTGAGCATATCAACTACTAGGTCACGCCGTCTCTGGTATCTTAAGCTCCGCTCTCTAACCAGGTCCTGAGGACCGGTGAGGGCTTCAATAGCAGCGTACTGAATGGCCTGGGGAATCCCTGAGTCCATGTTCGATTTAACCCTCTTCAGGGCATCTATCATCTCCGCGTTACCGACCGCCATTCCTATGCGCCACCCGGTCATGTTGTAGCTCTTGGACAGGGAATGAAATTCAATGCCGGCCTCCATGGCCCCTTCCGTCTGTATGAAGCTCGCTGGTTGATAGTCGTCAAAGGCAACCTCGGTGTAGGGGCCGTCATGACAGACGGCGAGGTCATACTGCCGGGCAAATTTAACTACCCTGTTGAAAAAATCGAGTTCCGCTACGGCGCCGGTGGGATTATTGGGGTAGTTTATCCAGAGGAGTTTGGCCTGCTTGATTACATCAGACGGGATAGTTTCCAGGTCGGGAAGAAAATCGTTCTCCTCCGTAAGCGGCATATAGTAGGGTCTCCCATCGGCCAGGATGGTGCCCATTGCGTAGGGAGGGTAGCCAGGGTCAGGCACCAGGGCAATGTCGCCGGGGTCGATAAAGCACAGGGCAGCATGGACAACGCCCTCCTTGGCGCCGATAAGAGGCAGCACCTCTTTGTCAGCGTCAAGGGAGACGCCAAAGCGTTTTTCGTACCATCCAGCTATTGCCCGGCGTAATTCGGGAAGTCCATCACTCTCCGGGTATTGGTGGTTGGCCGGGTCCTGCGCTGCCTGGCACAGGCGGTTGATTATGTGGGCTGGTGTGGGGGAATCAGGGTCACCGATAGCGAAGCTGATTATCTCTTCACCCCTGGCCCTTTTCTCGGAAATCTTGCGCGTAATCTCCCGGAAGAAATAGGGCGGGAGACCATCTATGCGTTGGGATAGTCTCATTTATCTACACCTCACCCGGCCATTGGCCGGTAAACACTATTTCGGTGGGACCGCCGAGTAATACTTCACCCGTTTCGTCCCACTCTACGTTCAGTATGCCCCCCGGCAGTTTTATGGCCACGGTGCTATCGATGAGATCGTGTAACCGGGCGGCAACCGCTATCGCACAGGCGCCCGTGCCGCAGGCCAGTGTCTCCCCGGCTCCCCTCTCCCATACCCTGGCGTCTATCTGCTGCCGGC
>DAOWDD010000047.1 GCA_030639215.1 Dehalococcoidia bacterium | reverse complement strand
TGGGAATTCCAGACCGGAGATGAGGTCTGGTCGACCCCTGTGGTTAGCGGGGAGACGGTATATGTCAGCTCTTTTGACAAAAAAGTCTACGCTCTTAATGCTGCCGACGGCACTGAAAAGTGGCACTCCCCCTTTGAAACTGGGGGGGCCATTGCCTCGGCACCCCTGGACTATAACGATACGGTCTATATCGGCTCCTTTGACCGGCACATTTACGCCGTGGATGCTGCTAATGGCAGTCTGAGATGGCGTTCCGAGGTTGAGGCCGACAAGTGGTTCTGGGCGCAACCGGTAGCCTATGATAACGTTATCTATGCGCCGAATCTTGACGGTAAGGTCTATATGCTGAATGCCGAAAACGGTTATGAGGTGGCTGGCCCCGTTGAGCTGGACAGCCCGATTAGCTCATCACCGGTAGTGGTCGGTGATAAGGTTATTATTGCTTCCCAGGAAGGTCGGGTGTTTTCTCTGGATACCAGTAGTAATCGGGTTGGCACCTCCATATTTACAGTGAGCAACGATGATGAAGTGATACGCGCCCCACTCTGTGCCAGTGAGGGGGTTGTTTATATTCATGCCCAGACCTCGAAGCATGATACTCTTTACGCGGTGGATGCCGCGACGGGGAGAGAGGTGTGGGTGCCCGTTTCTTTAAGTTAGGTAAGTGAGGTAGCTTTAGTTAATGGAATGGTGGAATGCAGGCCCGGTAGCGCTGATGATAAACTCGCTGGTCATGCTGTCCAGCTACCTGTTCGGTAGCCTGGGGCTGACTATCATTATTTTGACCATTATTATTCGCTTCGCTATGTATCCCCTTACCGTGAAGCAGCTTCGTTCTACCAAGGCGATGCAGGAGCTTCAGCCTAAGATTGCCGAGCTACAGAAGAAGTACGCCAAGGATAAGAAGCGTCTGGCTGATGAACAGATGAAGCTGTATCGGGAGTCGGGGGTAAGCCCGGCTGGTTGTGGAGTGCCGATGTTAATCCAGATGCCCATCTGGATAGCCCTCTACCAGTCGATTATCCGGCTTCTAGCCATAACTCCCGAGGACCTACTGGGTCTGTCCAAGTCTCTTTGGTCCTGGCCGGTGGTCTATACGATGCTGCCTTTAAACAACAGCTTTCTCTGGTTTAGCCTGCATAATCCTGATACGCCCCTGGCCGTCCTGGTCGGGGTTACTATGTGGCTACAGCAGAAGATGGTGACACCTAATACCACCGACCCGCAGCAGCGTTCGCAGAGCCAGTTAATGCTGTGGATGATGCCGCTGATGTTCGGCTTTCTGGCGATGAGCTTCCCCAGCGGCCTGGCGCTCTACTGGGTGGCGTCCAATGTTATTACCATTATTATGCAGTACTTTATTACCGGTGGGTGGGGTGGCCTGTCCAGATCTGGTGGAGAGGGGAGGGTGGTGGTCAAGGCCAGTGTCGGAGGGGGTGGCGGTGACCTTAAGAAACGTATTGCCCAGGCGGAGCAGTCGGCCGGTATTACGGCTATGGAGGCTGATATTGTTGTGTCAGACAGTACTCCGGAGGATGAAGCTGGTGGTGATGTATCCGCGGATAAGCTCCGTGGCGTAAGCTACCCGGGAGGTGCCAAAACGATTCGGCGTCAGTCGAAACGAAGTAGAGGGCATCGTTCTAAGGGGAGGTAAAACCGGCTTTGGTTTGGGGGCAAGCAATCTACAGATAGGGAGGAGCCATCAGTGTCTATCGGCGGGGGAGATAGCAATATTACTGAGGTAGCCAGGGATGTCCTAGAGACACTGCTTGAGAAGATGGGGGTGGCGGCTTCAGTGGTACCTCAGGCTAAAGAAGTTGTTGGTGAGGAAGAAGCTCCCGCCCCGGTTGTCTTTGATATTGAGGGTGATGACCTGGGTATTTTGATCGGGCGGCGGGGTCAGACCCTGGCCTGCCTGCAATTTATCCTCAGGCTTATTGTGGGCCATCAAACGAAAACCTGGCTGCCCATAGTTGTTGATGTCGAGGAGTACAAGCAGGGCCGCTTTGAAAAGCTGCAGGCTTTGGCGTGGCGTCTGGCGGAGCAGGTTAAGGACAGCAGGAAACCGTTTACCCTGGAGCCGATGCCGGCCTATGAGCGGCGTGTTATCCATCTGGCCCTGGCTGACCATCCTGATGTTACCACTGAGAGTGTCGGTCTGGGTGAGGCCCGTAAGGTAGTTATCCGGCCGAAGTAGTAAAGGCTCTTCCGGGATTCTATTGCTAGCGTGGTAATTCTCTGGTCGGGCAGGGTAGGGTTACCACAGGTGTCTTGGTCCCGTCCTGGAGGGCGGGATTCTTTATATTGATTTAGACAAAACTGTTGGTAGAAAGGTTTTCTGTTATGTTCCGTTCGGTAGCCAGCCGGGTGGTCTTCCCTGAGATGGAGCAGTCCATATTAGGCTGGTGGCAGAAAAACAACATCTTTGAGCGAAGCATTGACGCTCGGCGAGGGGGTCGCCGCTTCGTCTTCTATGAAGGCCCGCCCACCGTAAACGGTAGTCCCGGGATACATCACGTGCTGGCCCGTGTCTTTAAGGATGTTGTCCCTCGCTACAGGACAATGAAGGGCTACTATACCCCACGTATCGCTGGCTGGGATACGCACGGGCTGCCGGTAGAGCTGGAGGTGGAAAGGAAGCTGGGTTTCTCCGGCAAAACACAGATTGAGGAGTACGGCATCGACCGTTTTAATGCCCTCTGCAGGGAGAGTGTTTTGGGCTATCTTAAGGAATGGAATGCGATGACCGAGCGTATCGGTTTTTGGGTTGACCTGCAGCACCCCTATATCACCATGGACAACAGCTATATTGAGACTGTCTGGTGGGCAATCAAGCAGATGTGGGATAAGGGGCTGGTATACCAGGGCTATCGGGTTACCCCTCACTGCCCCCGCTGCGGCACGTCTTTGAGCTCTCACGAGGTTGCCCTGGGCTACCAGGATAACATCAAGGACCCGTCGGTTGACATAAAGTTTAAAGTTACGAAGTCGCTATATGCAAGACCAGGTTTTCTTGAACAATTACGCAGTGGTTATGGCGACAGAACAGCAGATTTTGCTAAGTGGCTTCTTGACCTTGTGGGAAACAAACCCGTTTATTTGTTGGCCTGGACGACTACACCATGGACACTGCCGGGTAACACCGCTCTGGCGGTGGCCGCCGATGCCGAATACTCCATTGTAGAACTTGATAATGAATATCTTATTTTAGCTTCTGCTCGGCTGGAGCAAGCTGGATTGGCTGGTGCGTCCGTCACCGCTAAAGTAGATGGTGCTGATTTGGTCGACTTGAGGTACGAGCCCCTATTTAATCCGTTCGATTTCAACATACCTGTTGAGACAATGGCACTACTGGATAAAGAAGGACGGCCTTCGCCAGATATCATATGGAAGAAGGAGGGAATTCTAAATTATCCAGTTATTAGTACTGATTTCGTTTCTATGGAGGACGGCACCGGTATCGTTCATGTTGCCCCCGCCTATGGTGAGGTTGACTACCAGGCGGGGCAGGATAACGTCCTTGATTTTGTCCACCCGGTGGACTTAGAGGGGAAGATTACCGGCAGCTACCCCTTCTCGGGCAGGTTTGTCAAGGAAGCTGACCCTCTTATTCTGGATGACCTGAGGACAAGAGGGCTGCTCTTTCGCAGTGAGACGGTTCACCATACCTATCCCTTCTGCTGGCGCTGTGAAGCGCCGCTGCTCTATTATGCCAAGCAGACCTGGTATGTCCGGACCACTGCGGTAAAAGAGGAGCTTATTAACGGTAACCGGGAGATAAACTGGTACCCTGAGCATATCAAGTACGGCCGTTTCGGTGACTGGCTGCAGAACAACATCGACTGGGCTTTTTCCCGTGAGCGTTACTGGGGCACGCCGCTGCCGGTATGGCGCTGCGAGTCCTGTGGCAGCTATGAGTGCGCCGGTGGTGTCGAGGAGTTAAAGAATAAACCCGGTACCAGCGGGTTTAAGGAGCCCCTGGACCTGCACCGTCCCTTTGTTGATGAAATAACCTTTACCTGTTGCCGATGTGGGGCGCAGATGAGGCGGGAACCCGAAGTAGTTGATTGCTGGTTTGATTCCGGAGCGATGCCCATTGCTCAGTGGCACTACCCATTTGAAAACGGGGGCCTGCTCAGGGACGGCCGCTTCCCCGCCGATTACATCTGTGAGGCGGTTGACCAGACCCGGGGCTGGTTTTACAGCCTGCACGCTATCTCTACCCTGTTGTTTGGCCGACCCAGTTTCAGGAATGTTATCTGTCTGGGGCATATCCTGGATGATAAGGGTGAGAAGATGAGTAAGGCGAAAGGGAATGTGGTCGAGCCGATGGCGATGATAGATAAGTATGGCGCCGATGCTCTGCGCTGGTACTGCCTTACCGCTTCACCACCGGGCAACGTGCGCCGTTTCTCGGAGAAGCTGATCTCTGAGATAAGCCGCCGCTTCCTGCTCACGCTGTGGAATGTCTACTCTTTCTTTGTTACCTATGCCAATATCGACCATTTCACTCCCGGGACGGAGGGGGTACCTGAGCCATCAGGACTGGATAGGTGGGTTATCTCTGAGCTTAATCAGCTTATCGTTGATGTTGAGGGGGCGCTGGAGGCTTATAACCCTACCGAGGCGGGGCGAAAGATAGAAGGCTTTGTGGATGATCTCTCTAACTGGTATGTGCGCCGCAACCGCCGGCGGTTCTGGAAGAGCGAGAATGACGCTGGCAAGCTCTCGGCATACCGGACCCTTTATCAGTGTTTGGTCACGCTATCTAAGCTGCTGGCCCCGTTTACTCCCTTCCTGGCCGAGGAACTGTACCGGAACCTGATCGGCACGGCGTTTCCCGAGGCTCCCAACAGTGTACACCTGGCTGATTTTCCCGTCGCTGATAAAACTAAGATTAATAAGCAGTTATCCAGTGACACTCAACTGGCGATGAAGGTATCAAGCCTGGGTCGGGCGGCCCGCAGCAGGGCGGGGATTAAGGTCCGCCAGCCGCTGGCGGTCAATTGCGTCAGCTTGAGTTCAATATCGGAGCGACAGGCTCTGGAGAGGGTCAAGCCCGAGATACTGGAAGAGCTTAACATAAAAGACCTTCAAGTTATTGACGATTTGGCCAGGCTGGAGGAAGAAGGTTATGTTATCAGTTCGGAGGGGGGCTACTCGGTAGCCGTTCCCACCGAGATTTCTGCGGAGCTTCTTGCCGAGGGACTGGCGCGAGAGATAGTACACCGACTGCAGACGATGCGCCGCTCCGCC
>DAOWDD010000111.1 GCA_030639215.1 Dehalococcoidia bacterium | reverse complement strand
AATATCAATAATATCCGCTCCAGCCTCTACCTGCTCCCGGGCAAGACGCCTGATGGTAGCTTCGTCCTTGGCTTCAAGTGCTGCCTTAACCGCTTTCCGTGTTGAGTTGATTAATTCTCCGACTACTAGTATTTCAGTCACCTCCTAACTTATTTATCCGTTTTAACCGGAAATCCCGGCTTTTGCCTTAAACCTGTTCACCGAGTTAATCTCAATCCCCAATAGCTCAGCAATACGGAACTTAGCCTCCATTCCCTTCGGTCGGTCCGGCATCTGCTGAATGAGCCCCAGATTAAGCTCATCCCGCACCGCACCCATAACAATCGGGTCGGAGAGCTCTCTGATGGAGACCTTGAGCTTACCGGCAACGTACTCTTTCGCTTCCTTGATCCTCATACCCTTGGCCATCTCCATTCGCGCCACCAGATCTCCGGCGGTACGCATTCCTCCCATCCCCGATGCCATGGCGTGAGCTTCAAGCATACCATGGATGTCTCCGATGCCTACCTACACCCCGTCCAGCTGACAGATCTCAACCGCCGCCTTGGACGCCCTGGTCACCGCATCGACCGGCGGGGTATCACTCAAGGGAATACCGCCAACACCCATCCCCATATTACTGTGAACTGGTATCTGGGAAGCCTTGGTACAGGCTTTCACATAGGTAATAACACGGGAGATATTCCAGGGACAGCTCCTCGAGGTAACGATATTCGCCACCGGGCCAAAAGTATCAGCCCCGGCCTTCTCAGCCAGTTTGACCTGCTGGTGGGGCCACAAGCCAGCCAGACGTACTCCGTCATAGGTTAATGCTCCGTGTATTCCCAGAACGAACTCCCCGGCCATCCCGATATTGATCATCAAACCGGGATGCTTCTTCTTAAGCTCCTCAGTCGCGGTCAGGGCAGCCTTAAAGTCAATGTCGCCGAACGCCCCGGTAGTATCAAAGTTGATACAATCGGCACCGGCCTCGTAGATACCACTTCCGATGTAGACCATGTCCCTGACGGCATGCTCAATCATTCCTTCCGCGCTCTCCCTAGCTTCTTTTATCATACCCTTATTTAGCAGTTCCGTAGGATTGGGAAAGGGCCCGTCAGGCTGGGTATATAAGCCCAGGTTGGGCATCGCCCCGTACCAGAAGGGGGCGGCAGTAACCAGCATGGTTCGCTCCACCAATATCCGCTCATCAGCCAGAATAGGCCTTAACGGTTTATAGCTATAGTCAATATGGCCGTATTCGATAATGTCCGCACCCAGCGCCCTTTCATAGAGTTCCGAAGCTACCATCCTGCCGCAGTCTATCCCCAGTCCGGCTCCACCCGACACACCGGCATTTATTTTAACAGTACCTTCATCACTAGAGAGTACGACCTCTTTACCCGGCTCTACGCTGACAATCCTGTCCGGCCGGGTGTAGATACCCACGATGTGCTTTACCTCATCCTCAGTAAGCGGGGGGACTTCGGCTCTCTCAGCGGCATCTTTGGTTCCTTCTTCGACATCCTTCCTTACTTCATCCGCGGTCATCTCAACGACAACGCCATCACCCAAACGCTGCATCGTTTTTGCCATCACCAATTACCTCCTTTGTTCAAATAGACACCACATTTCTGCCGCAAGAAAATATTAGAACATACTAACCTCCTTTCCATATTCTCAAAGTCAGCTTAGCAGGCTGCTGGCACAATCTCTAGCCTGCGGGCTCACTATCCTCTCCTCCAGATTGTTGATACAGGAAAGAAGAAAAGCGGCCGCTCTTAAAAACTGTCACCGAATACTTCTCAATCTTCCACTGGGGAATCCGGCACTTCTCACAGGTCTTAGCATGCCACTTGTTACGAAGCCAGCGCGCCGCATGACTGTTCTTGGAATTGCGAATTACCATCTGCTTGTTACAGTGAGTAGTTACAAAGGCATAAGAACTACTCCTCACCTCAAAGGTCTTGATGCCGTGGAGAACTCCCCCTCGTGAGGGCCAGAGCTTAATCTTCTCCACCAGTTTGAAAAGAGGGATCCGCTTGGGATAATAGATCTTTCTTTGCATCGAACCTGACAATTTTCTTTCCCCCGTTATAACCGAATTATGGCGGGGAGTCCGAGAGTTACACTCGGCTACACAAATTTAGAGTCTGTGCGATCTTTCCGATCAACCCCCCATCCTAATTCACCCTCTGGACAGCGGCGCGGCAGCAAGACCCGCCCCACCAGACCCGTCCTCAAGACAACCAGCCCTCTTAAGATAGTCTCTAATATTTTCAATAACCCGCTCGTGTCCAAGCCAAGCCTGCTCCAGGCTTTCCCCAGAAGTGACCAGGGTGGCTACCAGTGGGAGTTGCGCCTGACTAAAGTTCGATAGACCGACATCGGCACCAAAAAACCGGGTGGTCATTTCCAGGGGGCCAGCTTCTGTCATAATATGTTCTCCCAGAATCTCCAGGCTGGTTCCAGAGACCTTAACGTGCTCGTAGACCACTCCCCTTGCTGCCTTCACTTCGGGAACCGGCGGCAGTGTATCCTTAACAAAGATGTCTCCCAGCAACTTGAGCATGTTTATCCCGGTGGACCTGTAAACCGCAGTAGGCGTCTGACTGGGAAGCCTGGCATCAATCTCGAAGACCTTGAGAACACCCCGGTCAAGGACAAACTCAACGTCCATTATCCCCTTTAGATGAAGGCCGCGGGCAATGGTGAGCGCAATGTCCTTAATCCGCCGCTCTAACAACGCGGAAATCCTGGCTGGAGCAAGTACCCTTTTGCAATCATACCGGGCATCCATTTCCAGCTCGGTAACCTGAAGTGCGGTATAGTGCCCGGCCAACCCCAAGACCTCGATAGAATAGGACGGGCCCTCGAGGTATTCCTGCAGCACCCAGTCTTCCAACCCCGAACCGATACGGCCAACAAAATCACTGAGCTCCTTTTCGCTATCAATCCTGGCTACCCCTTGACTACCGCTGGAAACGGATGGTTTTACCATAAGCGGTAACCCGCACTGAGGCCAGCTTCGCGGCAGGGGGATACCCAGCTTTTCAAAAAGGCGGTTGGAACGCTT